>JAFQAF010000160.1 GCA_017400025.1 Oscillospiraceae bacterium | reverse complement strand
CTCTGTGCGGTATGCGCTACGGTATGTTTTACAAAAGGCCGCCAAATGTGTGCCCCCATTGCGGTGAATACCTTGGCCCGGAAAGCTATACCGGGAAATAGATTTTAAAATACAATACATAAACACAAAAAAAGAAGCTGTACCCGAAAGGTACAGCTTTTTTATATAATAAAGGTCTGTCATTCTGAGGAACAAAGTGACGAAGAATCTTTGATTTCAGCAATGTCATTTAAGCTTTGCCGCCTGATTCAGAATGGCGTTTCAGTTTGCTTTGTCAGGCAGGTTTCCAAAAACAGTCAGCCTGTGTACAGCTTTCTTATTCCAGATTTACAAATTTCAGCTCCAGACAATAGGGGGTTATGATTTCCACCAGGTCTGCTACCTGCAGGAATACGCTGGCTGTGTTTTCCAGAGGGTGCACGCCTATTGTGCCCTCTGCAAAATAATCGTCAAAAAATACCGTCACCTGTTTTTCGCTGTCATTCAGCACGCCAAAAGGGCAGACAGCACCGCTGATTACCCCCAGTATATCCATCAGCTGTATTTCATTGGCAAAGGACAGGCGGCGTGTGCCAAGGCGGTCTTTCAGGTCTTTCAGGCTTATGGTGCGGTCTTCCTTGCATACCAGCAGGTAAAAATGCTTTTTGTCATCACGCAGAAACAGGTTTTTTGCCACGCGGTGGGCATCCGGCAGCCCCAGGGCCAGCATGCCCTCTATGGTGTATACGGCTTCGTGTTCAAATATGCGGTGGGGAGTGCCTTTTTCAGTCAGCAGACTGTAAATATCCTGCTTTTTCATACCCGTTTCCTCTGTGTCTGTAATATTCTTTAAAATAAATTTACCACAAAAACACCGGCCCTGCAATATGCAGAGCCGGTGCAAAAGGTATATCAAAATGTTAAGGAGAATTATTTCTTATTACAGTTCAGCTTTCCACAGACCGTGCAGGTTGCAGAATTCATAAGCTGCTACAGGTTTTGCACTGCCTACAGGGAAAATGTATTCAGGTGCGCCTGTGTGGTCAAGGTTTTTCAGTGCAAAGCTGCCGTCTTCAAAGAGAACTGCCACAAATGCAATGTGATGTTCTTCTGTCATAGGATGTGTAACGGAGCCAACGTGAACTTTCAGCATGCCGTTTTCCATTGTTGCAACAGGAACGTGTTTTTCGCCTGCAGCATCTGTTGTGTTAGCTGTCAGCACTTTCATAGGCTGGCCGCAGCAGATTGTTTTAGGAGCTTTATCGTCAACTACAACGTGCATTTTTTTGCAGATTTCGCAATATTCAAATTTAAGTTCTTTCATAATGTCACCTCAAAATAATTTTATGGAATAATTTTTTATATTCGGAATGCTTTCCTTTGTTAATGATATTATATACCATTAAGAATGTATTGTCAATAATTTTTTGCTATCATTTTGGTGGAAAATTATAGACTGTAATTGTGTAAGTTCAACAATAGTTAAAATTTAAAATCTTATCAGCCCTGAGGCGGTGTTTATGGCGGTGTGGTCCTTCACAGTCTGCAGCAGGTTTTCACTGCAGGCGGCGGTGTAGTCCAGCAGGGTTTCATAGGTGCTGTTTTCGCCCCGGGAAGAATAAAGGTAAATTCTGGCCGTATTGTATTTTATGCCGCCCTCTGCCAGCATATTCAGTATTTCCTCAGCCATGCGGCAGTAGGTGTCTGTGTCCACAGCGGCCTTTGTGCGCAGGTAAATATCCGCACGGCCGTGGTCTGCAGCCAGCGCCATAAAATCGTGGTCCTTTTCCGGGTCATAATAGGGCCCGTCATAGCCTGTGCGGCGGTATACAGGGCTGTCATAGTCGTCCATGGAGTAAAAACTGCTGTCATCAAACCACACATATTCCAGCTCTACACCCTGCAGGCTGTCACCCTTTCGCGGGGTAAAGGCATCTGCCACAGCCTTGTAAAATTCCCAGGAGGCATTGCGGTACACTTCGCCCCCTTTAAGGTAATAGCCGGTGTAGCCGTCTGCGGCAAGGTTTGCCTCGCCGTCATACAGCAGGCTGAAACACAGCTGCGGTGAGCCGTTTATGCTGTCATCGTCTGTATAGTTTCCGTAGAACCGGTATTCCCACCATTTGCCGTCCTCTGTTTCATAATAATATGTATCGTGCTTCCAGCGCCTGCCCTGCCGGAAAACCTGTGGATGGTTTGCCTGCAGGTATTCTTCTGCCGCCTTTTCCACTTTAAGCTTTGTTATGGGGTTGCCGGCAGGGGCTATCAGGCTGTAGCCGATGATGTATATAAACATTGCCAGCAGAATATAAGCATGCCACCGGGCATAGTTTTTCTGCGCTTCCGTCACGCGCCAGCTGGGTGTCTTTGCCATAGTCCTGCTCCTTCTGATGTTATATACAATAAACCTTTTCTGTGATTGTTAAGGGACATTTTTATTTTAATTATAGCACATTGCCTTTTTGCCGCAAAGACAACGGCCGGCAGTAAAATTCTGTTTATTGCAAAAAAGGCGGAGATACTGTATATTAAAAGTACAATATATACTACAAGAGGCGCAATATGGCACACATTGAAAAGACAATAAGCGAAAATACAATATTTACCGGCAAGGTTTTCACAGTAAAGACCAAGCAGGTTATTCTGGAAAACGGCAAGGAACAGCAGAGGGAAGTGGTGCTGCACAACGGCGGCGCATCTGTGCTGCCTGTGGACGATGAGGGCAATGTTTACCTTATCCGCCAGTTCCGTTCACCTTTTGAAGAAGAAGTGCTGGAAATCCCTGCAGGCAAGCTGGAAAAAGGGGAAGACCCTTTTGAAGCCGCCAAAAGGGAACTCAGCGAAGAAACCGGCTTTACCGCAAAACATTATTTTGACCTGGGGGATATGTGGCCCACAGTGGGTTTCTGCAGCGAAAAAATCTATATCTACATAGCCACCGGCCTGACAAAGGGCGAAACCCATTTTGACGAGGATGAGTTTGTTTCCACTGTAAAAATGCCTTTTGCCGAAGCCTACAATATGGCCATGGACGGCACAATCAAGGACGGCAAAACCCTGGTGGCACTGCTGAAGGCAAAGCAACTGCTGGGCCTGTAATCAGAAAGCCGGCACAGAAGCCGGGCCATTCAGTCAAAAAATATGTCATTCCGAGGAAAAAGTGATGAAAAATCTTAAACAGCACAGTTAAGATTCTTTGCTTTCCCGGAATGACTTTTTGTTTTGTCAGACAGAATTTTTCTGTAAATGCCGCCCCTGACGGCGTTGCCCAGATCCCTTTTCTGTTGCTGTTTACTCCCGGTTTTGCCGGCTACGGAGGGCTTTTCACAGAATTTCCCCGGAATATTCATAAAATCTGTAACTTTTTTGTAATAATTTAACACCATGTTAACAACCTGTACATAAATACAGTGTATAATATAATCATAAAAACAAAGTATTTTTCTCTCCTCTTAATAAAATATACTTTTCCTGCAGAAATGCCCTGTTCCCTCGGGGCATTTCTGTTTTTTTTGCGGTGCTTCCCGGTGGCGGGTGCTGCCGGGGTATACCGGAAACAGGGCAGAAAAAGGCAAATCAAAACCATCAGCTAAGCTGGTGGTATGCACAAGCCCTGAAAGGGCACATTGCCTGCTCACCTCTTAAGAGGCACTGAAAGTCTGTCAGCTGCATTACACGCACTGCAACCACTAAAGTGGTAATACGTCATCCTGAGCGAGTGTAACGAGCCGAAGAATCTTTGCTCTACAGCTTTCTGTAGAGCAATTATTTTTATGTTTCTTTAAGAGCACAGATTCCTCGCTTATGCTCGGAATGACATTTCGCTTCGCTCAATGCCTGAAGCTAAAGCTTTTTCCACCAGCATAGCTGGTGGTTATTTCTACACAAAATAAAAAGCGGATGTTTTCATCCGCTTTCCCTTTATTCTTTTATGCCTTTGTCTTTCAGATGAATTTCTGTGCCGTCCGGTTCCTGGATAGTCACATTGTTCAGCTGGCTGATAAGGCTCCGTCTGAAGCCTTTCACATATTCTTCGCGCAGTCTTTTCTGCTCTGCTTTTTCGGCCTCTGTCAGACCTTGTGCAGTTTTGCTTTTTCTGTAAAGCTCGTTTATTCTTGCAATTCTTTCATCTATCATAACATATCTCCCTATGTCTTTTTACTGATTATATTATTTTATCAAAAACGGAATAAATACGCAATAGGCAGATGTTTCGCCCATTTTCCTTTATGGCAGGCAGCTGTTATGCAAGCAGATATATAAACAGCCGGGCCTGGCCGGCCCGGCTGCTGTAATGTATCAGGATTATTCTGCTGTGTCCCCTCTGAACTGTGCCAGACCTTTTATCAGCACTTCGCCTTTTCTTATAAAGGCAGGGCGGATGGTTTTTGCTTCTTCACCTTCAAGGAATTCAAAGTATTTTTCATTGCCTTTTGTATAGTTTACCAGCAGTACGTCCTGCTTTGCCAGATAGTGTTCCACTTCGTCCAGCTGTTCCATGGCAAAATCCGGCTGGCCGGAATATTTGGCCTCCATAAGATAGCTGAAAAGCTGTACTTCGTCTGCATTCATGGCTGTTTCCATGGCGTTTGTCAGCCGGTGGGCATTCTGTTCCTTTTCTGCCTTTGCAGCTGCCAGCAGGCTGTCTATATTTGCCACCACGTCCTCCAGGCGTTTCAGCAGGTCGTCTGCGTCCACGGCAATTTCCACAGTGGCTTTCAGCTTTGCTTTTCTGCGGTGAAACAGCATAAAGCCGGCAACAAACATCACCAGACAGCCGCCGCCCATCACAGCAAGGTAGGTCTGCATTTCTTCAAACTTTATGTTCATTGTGAACATATAGTAGCCTATGGACATAAACACCATCAGCACACCGATAAGGAACATCACCAGCCCCGGCAGCGGGCTTTTTTTCTTTGGTTCCTTGCCTTCTTCGGCCTTTTCCCACAGCTTGTACTTGTTCACGCTTTCAATCAGCGGGAAGGATGCCTTTGCCATATTCACAAGACCTGTCACCTGGTCTGCCAGCTTGTCGTTGTCGCCCTGGCTCAGATACTGATACTGCATTGTTTCAAAGGCTTCGCTGAGCACAGAGCCTGTTTCGTAGAGACTTTTTGATTCCTTTATTCTCAGTGCAAGGCTGTCCCTGCGGGATTTATATATTTCCAGCATTGTCATATGGGTTTTCTCCTGTTTTCAAAGAAATGTATATTTACTTAATAATATAACAAAAATGCCGTCTGTGCAAGAAATATGATGGATTTTGTGGGATTATAAAGTATTTTTTACATAAAAAGGGGAACATTGCTGTTCCCCATAGCTGTTTATTTTTCTTCTGCAGGCTGTGGCGGCTGCCGCAGTGCTTCCTTTTTCTCCACAAATTCCTTCACCAGGCTGTAAATCACGCTGACAGACGGAATAAATATCAGCATGCCGGCCACGCCCATCAGGCTGCTGCCCAGAATAACGGACATAAACACCAGTATGGACGGCAGGCCCACCTTGTTGCCCACCACACGTGGGTAGATGATGTTGCCCTCTATCTGCTGCAGCACAAGGAACAGCACCACAAACCACACAGCCTGCACCGGGCTTTCAATTGCTATAAGCACCACCCCGACAGCACAGCCTATAAATGCGCCGAAAACCGGAATAAGGGCTGTCACCGCAATAACCATACCTGTCAGCAGTGCATACGGCAGGCGGAAAACAGCCATCGCCACCGCAAACATTGCCCCCAGTATCACCGCCTCAAGGCACTGGCCGGAGAGAAAGTTTGAAAAAGAGCGGTGTGCTATGGACAGCACGTGGAACAGACTTCCGCTGTGTTTTTCACCCATAATGGCAACAGTCAGCCTTTTCAGTGCCCGTGCGTTTTTCTCCTTGCCCAGCAGCAGGTAAACTGCAAAGATAACAGCCAGCACCCCGGTGGTAAAACCGCTTACAAGGCCGGACACCATGCCGCTGCCGGAATTCAGCAGGGAAAGGGCGAAATCCTGCAGCCAGGTGATAATCTGTGCGCCCAGGTCCTGCCAGTTTATGTTCAGGCTGTCTATATATTCCTGCACAAAGCCCAGCTCTGTGTCCAGCCCAGCTATCATACCCGGCACCCTGCTGAAGAAAATCTGCAGGTGGTCTATCAACACCATCACTGTCTGTGCCAGCTGCGGAATGATTATCAGCAGAAAAGCAGACACAACGGCCAGTATCACTGCCAGTGTCAGCACAAAAGCCACAGGACGTCTGGCTTTTTTCAGCTTTGCCTTTTCCAGCGCCTTTTCAATCTTTACCATAGGCAGGTTGATTACAAAGGCAATCACACCGCCTATTATAAAAGGCTTTATCAGTGACAAAGCTCCGCCCAGGGCGGCGGTCAGGCGGTCTATGCGCAGAACGGCAAAATAGAAAAGTATTGCCAGCAGGGCTATGCCCAGCAGGTTTTTGTCTCTCTGTTCAAATTTCATATTATCTCCTCTGAAAACTGGTATCTGCTTTATAAATGATACCCCATTATATAACTGCAGTGTAAAAATTCTGTGACAGACTGTGGAAATTTTTACACTGTTGTGATAATCCTGCCGGTACTGGTGCGGATACCGGTGCACAGACACCGCTCCGGCAGGGCAAGCTGTGCCTGCATCACGGGCAGGTATCATCCGGATTGTGTCGGCAGGGCAGGGGCCGGGGGGAGGTCTTATGCCAAAAAACAGCCGGCCGGCATTGTCCGGTATTGTGCCGGCCAGGGGTACAGCTTCCATATGCACGATAAAAACCGGCCTGCAGTGCAGGCCGGCTGTAAAATATAAGAATTATGTTTGATTTTAATGGAGTACAGCTGTTATGCCATTTCCCGGTACTTTTTCTTTTTCACCATTTCCCACAGGGGGTGGTCCTTGGAAAGGTGTTCCTCCCTTTCGCCTATGTATTCCAGATAGTGGGCATCAGAGTTGGACATAAATGGTGTTTCTTCGTCTATCAGCCCCCGGGCAATCAGCTTTGGCCTGTTTGCCAGGTCATAGATTTCCACCCCGTCTATGGCTATTTCCGGCGGCAGCATACCCAGCACGCTCAGGGCAGAAAAGCTGTTTTTGTCTATGTGGGCATATACCGCCACACCGCCCATATCGTGGCACAGGTTCACGGCTTCCCACAGACTGTAGGAAGAGCCGATAATCAGCAGCGGCTCGTATTCGCCGGTGATTTCGTCATCTCCGTTTCTTATCAGCTGGTTGCCGTAAATTTCCTTTTTGTTCTTTATAGGCGGCAGGCTGTCCAGCACAATTTTTTCGAACTCCAGCGTTCTTTCCACTGTTTCAAAATAGCACAGCAGGTGAATATCTTCGGCGGTGCACATTTCTATGCCCGGTATCAGCATAATGCCGAATGCTTCTGCCACTTTTTCCACTGCGGGCAGGTTTGCCGCGGCGTTGTGGTCGGTGACAGCTATGACCTCCAGCCCGGCCAGATGAGCCATTCCGCATATATTGTTTGGGGTCATTTCGTCGTCACCACAGGGGGACAGACAGGAATGAATATGTAAATCGTATAACATTATGGCTCCTTCACTTTAAAATCATTACGGCTTATCACAGCAGGGCCGTCCAATCATAACCATACCCGGTCCCAGTCCTGCATCGGCACGGGTGTCAAAACCAAGCTTTCTGTAAAAGCCTTCCTTGCCTTTATCCGCACCCAGATATGTGCGTATGCGGGGATTGACCTGACAGTATCTGCCAATCTGTTCCATCAGCTTCTGCATGATACCTCTGCCGATGCCTCTGCCCTGGTATTCGGGTCTTACCATTACATCCTGAAT
>JAFQAF010000159.1 GCA_017400025.1 Oscillospiraceae bacterium | reverse complement strand
GGGAAGACCTGGCAATTCCATACGGGGACAAACTGTTCCGCAGCTGTATCCACAAGGGTAACGTTATCAACGAAAGCTCCCTTTACAAAAAACCGGCCCTGCTTTTAAACCGCAGGGCACGCCCCTGTGCAGACTATATCAGCCTGTGGGAAGAAATGAAGGAAAGAATGGGTGAAGTATGAGCAAACTGAACAAACTGGCCAGCCGGGCCAAGAAAACAAAGCCGGCGGCTTTTACAGAGGAAACAATCAGAAACTTTACACAGAAAATAGATGATGTGGGGCAGGTGGAAACCGTTGCTGTTTCAAAGATAAGAATAAACCCTGCCAACGATTACCGCGACAGGGACAATGAGGACAGCATCCGCTCCCTTGCAGAGGATATTTCCCGCCAGGGGCTGCTGCACAATCTTGTTGTGTCTGAAAAAGAGGAAAACGGCAGCACTTACTACCTGCTTATCTCCGGCGAACGCCGCCTGCGCGCCATCAGAATGCTGACCGAAAGGGAAGTGGAAAAGGCACAGAGGGGCGAAGCCGCAGACCCGGGCAGATTCCGGACGGTGAACTGCCGCGTGGTGAAAGGCCTTTCAGACCGACGGGAAATGATTATGCTGGACGCCGCAAACCTTCAGACCAGAGGCGGCGCAGGGGACGAAGCCGCCACAAGAAAAGCAATGGTGCGCTACCGTGAAAACGTTATGGCGGAATACGGCCTTACAGAAGAGCAGGTAAGGGAAATCATTGTGGATATGAGCCCTGTGGGCCTTACAACAGTGAATTCCAACTTTATAATTGAAGACAGCCTCCGTGCAGAGCTGAAAAACCTTCTTGACAGCAACGAAATCAACAAAAAGCAGGCCCTCGGCTTTGCAAAGCTGAGCCAGCTGCAGCAGAAGCTTGTCAGCGACAGTGTAAACAGCCTTAAAGAGGCCTGTGCCCGGAAAAGCAGTGATTATTCTGAAGAGGTGAAAAAGGCTGTAAAAGGCTTTTTTGAGGCCACAGAGGAGAAAGCGGACAAAAAGGTGGCAGAGCGATTGGAAAAAACCGCCGCAGAGGTGAGAAAAACAGTCCGGGAAATGAATTCAGCCGGCAAAGCACCTGCAAAACCGCCGGTGAGAAAGGCACAGAGGGATATGCTGCTGGCAGACTGCGATGCCATCGCAGGCAAAATTGCCCGTCTTTCCACACAGAAAGCCGTGGCAAACATCCGCCGCTTTGACGCCGCCGCAGAGGAGGAAGGGCTGAAAATTTCCGGCAGGATTGCCGCACTTATTGAAGAACTGCAGTCCCTTTACAGACTGCTGGAGGCTGACGATGGCCAGACAGAGTAGAAAACGCTATGTGGTGCGCCTGCACCCGGCCGCCGCCCGGCAGATAACCGAAACCGCCGAAAAAAGGGGCTGGCTGCCTGCCACATTTCTCTCAAATATACTGGAGGAAATCACCCCGCGGCCGGAAAAATATGAAATCTATGACGAAAACATGACCTTCCAGCTGAAAAGAGGCCCGGGCAGCACAAAGGCAAAGCAGACCTCGGTGTACCTTTCCGACGCCACCTATGAAAAAATCGCCCTTATCAGCCGGAACCTGGTGGAAAATGTGGACAGGGACATGACTCCCACCTTTGTAATCCGTGACCTTGTGACAAAATGGATGGACGAAAATATATAGCAGCAACGGAAATCGCCACAGAAAGCGCTTTATACAGCTGCTGAAATGAAAAAAGACCCGGTCAGCCGACCGGGTTTTGTTTTTTATTTATGGATTGTATCTGCTGTTTTCCGTGGAATTACGTTGCTGTAAAAGCAATTTTTACAGCAAAGCAGGGCAGGGGAGAGGGGAAACCCAATCTGTGGCGAATAATGTCGAAAAATGTCAGATAATAGCGGAAAATGCAGAAAAATAGCGTAAAGCAGGAGTGTTTGCTGACATCAGCCCATATATTCTGAACAGAAAGAAGGGGCAGTGCCGGGGATAATCTGCACAAAAACGGGGCATAAAATTTGTTTGTGTAAATATTGTGAAACATATATAAAAGGGGTATAATTAAAGCATCTATGTAACCTGCCCGTAGGGGGTGGGAGAAGGAGAAATGATGAAAAGAATTATAGCATTATTGCTCAGTATCTCCATTATGTTTACAACCTGCGCACCCACTGCGCTGGCTGTAGGGGACGAACTGGCAGACAGCACACAGCAGGAAACTGTGCTGCGGCCGGAAGTTCCGCAAACAGAGGAAACTGACGCAGAGGCAGAAACACCGCCGGAAGCACCGGAGGAAACTCTGCCACAGACAGAAGAGGGACAGGTGGAAACTCTGGAAAACACAGAGAGCGGAGTAATCCTGCCCGATGAAGAAGAGGGGGCAGGCGGGGACTCTGACAATACAGAGACCAAAACAGAAACAACCCCACCTGAAGAAGAAACTGAAACACAAGATGTTATAGCTTCCGGTATCTGCGGCGAAAATGCCACATGGGAACTGGTGGGTAACACCCTTACAATCAGCGGTACAGGTTATGCTGATGCATGGCAGGAGTACAATCCGCCATGGATGGACTATCTGGACACTATCGACCATGTAATTATTGAAAACGGTATAACAGGTATAGGCACTTCCGCCTATCTTTCCGTGCTGACAGCTTATCTGCCGGAAGGCCTTGTATGGATTGGTCCTGATGCCTTTGCAGGCTTCAGGGGCACAGAAATACAGTTCCCTTCAACACTGGAAATAATTGATGAAAGCGCATTCTGGGGCAGTACCAGCCTGCAGACTTTCAATATTCCTGAAAAGGTAAGCTTTCTGGACGCAACCAGCCTTGGCCACGGTGAAAGCCTGAAAACAATCAATGTGGATGAAAACAACCGGACATACAAATCAGTGGACGGCATTGTTTTTTCAAAAGACGGCACATGGCTGATTGCAGTGCCACAGGCAAAAGAAATCACAAAATACACTGTGCCTGATGGCACAGAGGTTATCCGTTACAATGCTTTTGCATATAACAACCTGCAGGAAATTGTAATTCCTTTAGGAGTTACAATAATCAATGACCTTGCATTCAGACGCTGCGACAATATCGAAAAGGTTTCCCTGCCTGCCACAATTGTAGAAATCGGCAGTAGAGCATTCCGCGACTGCACTGCATTGACAGAGATTTCCTTTGACGGCACAGCAGAACAGTGGGAAGCAGTTCTGGCTGTGACAGAGAGTGACAACGACCCTCTGGTAAATGCTACAGTTTATCTGGCAGACGGCACAATTTATGAGGGCGGTGAAGCTGAAAAAACTTCATACCCTGTAACATTTATTATGGGTGATGACCAGATTACTGTGGAATTCTATGCAGACCAGCCACTTTCCACAGGCGGCGTAGGCGGCTCCACTGCACCTACAGGTGCAGATATCCAGGGCTGGTATACAGACAGTGACTGCACAATCCCTTGGGATATGGAAAATGACCTTGTTACAGGTCCGCTGACACTGTATGCAAAAATGGCTGAAGGCTACACCTGGTCATACGATGCAGATACACAGACACTGACTATCAGCGGTACAGGTGAAGTTCAGCTGGAAGATTTCAGCACAGACAACACACCTTGGCGGGCTTATATATACGACATTGAACATATTGTGATTGAAGAAGGCATCACAGACCTGGGCGACCTGCTGTTCTTCAACCACACAGCAGCAAAAACAGTTTCCCTGCCATCCACACTGAAATCCATCGGCAAGGAAACCTTCTGGAACTGCAGCCGGCTGGAAAAAATAGAAATTCCGGCTTCAGTGGAAGAATTTGGCCCATATCCTTTTGCACTGTGCGGTGCGGAAATCACTGTGGACGAAAACAACCCTTGTTTTGAAGTAAAGAACGGAGCAATCTTTACAAAAAAAGAAAACGTAATTTATGCAGAAAATATGCTGGTAATGGTATTGCCAACTACCAGCGGCGAATACGCAGTGCCTGCCGGCACAGGGATGATTGAAGATGATGCATTTGCATACAACGAATACATCACAAAAGTAAAAATCCCACAGTCCGTATGGGCACTCTCTTCCAACGTATTCTCAAATATGCCTCTTCTTGAAGAAGTGGTATGTCTTGCAGAAATTGACAGACTTTACTATTCAACATTCAACAACTGCTGGAATCTGAAAAAAGTTGTTCTTCCTGCAACAATCACAAGAATTGACAACTTTGTGTTTGACAACTCCCACGAAGACCTGACAATCTACTTTATGGGCACAGAAGAGCAGTGGAATGATATTCAAATCGGCAGCTCCAATACAGGCCTTGACGCGGCTGAAATAGTATTCGGCTATGAATATTCCGAGCCTGCAGAAGGCGAACTGACAGGCTCAATCAACTGGGCACTGGCAGACGGCGTGCTGACAGTAAGCGGCACCGGAGATATGCCGGACTTTGAATGGATAGAAAACGATTATGTGGACGGCAACATCCTGCTGACAGATGCACCGTGGCTGAGCTACCGGATGAATATCAGAAAGGTAGTTATCGGCGAAGGCATCACAAGGCTGGGGGCACACTCCTTTGCCGGCTATGAAAACATCACAGAAATCACACTGCCGGAAGGCCTGGATTCCATTGGCGCACTTGCCATGGAATGTGTAAATGTGACAGAACTGAATCTGCCATCCACACTGACAACCATTGAAGACTACGGTCTGAAAGGTCTGTGGAATGTGGAAACACTGCATATTCCGGCTTCCGTTACATATATCGGCGCAAACGCCCTTTCATATATGCAGTCACTGTCTGAATTCACAGTTGATGAAGACAACAGCCGGTATGTATCAGAAGACGGCGTTATCTATACAAATGGATATTCTGAACTGGTGGCATTCCCTGGCTACGGCAAAACAGAATATGTGGTAAACGGCAACGTTCTGAATATAGCAGACGGCGCATTCTGGGGTTCGGATATTGAAAAAATCACCCTTGATGAAGAGCTGGAAACAATAGGCAACTATGCCTTTGCAGCCTGCGACGGGCTGACAGAAATTGTAATCCCTTCAAGGGTTACTGCAATAGGCGACAGCGCATTTGTAAGCTGTGAAAACCTTGAAACTGTTACCCTGCCTGCAAATCTTTCCTCAATAGGTGAAAATGCATTCTTCAGATGCTTAAGCCTTGGAACAGTATATTTCAGAGGCAGTGAAGAAGAATGGACAGATATCACCATCGGCGAGGGCAATGAACGCCTGACAGATGCAGATATAGTTTTTGACTACTATATATACGAAGGCCAGTGCGGCGAAAACGCATACTGGACCTATAATGCAAGCACAAAAGAGCTGGTTATTCACGGCTCCGGTGCGATGGATGACTATGAAGATTACAGTGACCAGCCTTGGTATGAATTTTCTAATGAAGATATCAGAAGCGTAGTGATTGAAGAAGGCATCACACATCTGGGCAGCTATACCTTGGCAGATTTCAACGAATGTGAGGCTGTAAGCCTGCCATCTACACTGAAATCCATCGGCAGTGAAGTATTCGTTGACTGGGCAAGCTATGAAGGCGGTATTGATATCC
>JAFQAF010000158.1 GCA_017400025.1 Oscillospiraceae bacterium | reverse complement strand
ACAAGTAACATAGTTACAAAGGAAAGGAGACAAATTTTCGCAAAGTATGTTAATTAAAGAAAGCATTAAAGTATAGTTATCACATTATATTATACAGCTATATTTTCACTTTTTCAACACAACTTGTCAAAAAAATTCAAAAATAAAACATTTTTAGTAGGAAACTTATTAGCTTCAAGCCCAGGAGTAAAACATATGGAACAAATTTATAATAATTATGATTATGCCAAATCAGACGACAGAAAGATTTTATTTGACGATGTGGTCCGGAAATGGCTGAATTCAAAAAAGCACATAATAAAAGAATCTTCCTATATGAGATATCTTCAGGTTATCAATACATATATAATGCCGCACTTCGAAAAAATGTATGTAGATGAAATCACTACAGATGATCTAAACATTTTTCTCCGCTATTTGCTGTCTGCAGGCAGGGCGGATCACATGGGCGGCCTGGCTTCGAAAACTGTATCTGATATTGTTATGATTCTCAAGTCCGTTTTTGCCTTTGCACAGAGAAACGGTGTAGATGTGAGATGTGATTTTCAGGCACTGAAAGTCAGGAATAAAGAGAAGAAGGTTAATGTGCTGACAATAAATGAACAGATGAAACTTACTAAGCAACTTCTGAACAATACATCCAGAGAAAAAATGGGTATATTGCTCAGTCTTTATACAGGTATGAGAATAGGGGAAATCTGTGCCCTCAGATGCGGGGATATTGATTTAAATGAAGGAATTATACATGTAAACAAAACACTGCAGAGAGTGCAGACAGAAAATGCTGATAAAAAAACAAAAGTGATTATTACAACGCCTAAAAGTGAGAGCTCAGTCCGAGATATACCTCTGCCACAGGTGATAAAAGAAAATATTGGCGTATTTTTGTCTGCAAACGACACTTTTCTTTTGACTGGGCTGACCGATAAATATACAGAACCACGAACCCTTCAGAACCATTTCAAACGTTGTATGAAAGAATGTGGCGTGTCTGCTGTCAAGTTTCATTGTCTGAGACATACATTTGCAACAAGATGTATTGAAATAGGCTTTGACGTGAAAACATTGAGCGAAATTCTTGGTCATACAAGCGTGAATATAACATTGAACAAATACGTTCATTCCTCTATGGAAATGAAAAGAAAAAACATGGAAAAACTTGACCGCATTTCAAAGGATGTCGGGATTTCGTAAATTAACATACTTTACGAAATATACTTTACTAAGGGGATTTCCATGAAGATAAGTACAAGAATCAAGGGCTCAAAACTGTATGTAAAGGTGAGGGCCGGTTTTACAGAAAAAATCAATGAACCTGAAATGGAAGGTTTTCTGAAAAAGAATGTAAAACGTTTCATGAGGCCTGAAACTATAAAAAAGACATATGTGGAATATGCCGGCCGAAACGGTACTACTCTCACAGAAAGACTGCAGAACAGCATAACAGCATACGATTTGTTCTTTTTGGTGGAACAGTATATTGACAGTGTGGAAAGAATCGGTACTGCCGGTATGATGGCGTATAAAATGCTGCTGGACCCTGACTATTGTTTCTATATTGAAAACACAAAAGAGTTACAGTTTATATATATCTCTTTTGAAAAAAATGAAAAAAATGCAGACCTTTCAGGATTTCTGGAAGATATGATTTACTCTGCCAAACCTGAAACACAGAAGGACGCAGACGAAATATTCAAATTTGCTCATTACATAAAAGCAAAAAGAGGCTTCAATACACGGGAAATTGAAAAATACATAGAAAAATATGACCGGAC
This sequence comes from Oscillospiraceae bacterium, assembly GCA_017400025.1. The sequence goes on along the minus strand of JAFQAF010000158.1, from coordinate 942 downwards.
TATAGTCAATATTATAAAAAACAAGAATATGCCTGACAGCGGTTTTATTACAGACAGCCGCAAGGAATATTATGAGCATAAAGACCGCAAAGAAGAAAATACAACTGTTCTTACAAATGATAATATGGACGATGACGGCGGCACAACCACACTGGAAGTTACGTTTGATGACGAACAGACTGGACTGCTGACATATGATTCATATGGTTCTGATGATTACGATGACGAACAGACTGGTCTTCTGGTGGAAAACAGCTACCGGAGACAGCAGCCACGCCAGCTTCAGGCAAAGCTGATAAGAGTTTCAACAGACGATGTGGTTTACATTGATAAGCCGGTTTTCAATATAGGCAAAATGCAGGGAGCAATGGACTATGTTGTAACCGACAACTACAACATCAGCAGAGATCATGCATCAATCATATCCCGCGGTGACCGTTTTTTCATTCAGGACCACAAATCTATGAACAAAACATATCTGAACGATATAGCACTTCAGCCCTACGAAGAGACTGAAATTCATGATGGTGACAATATAAGACTGGCCAATGAGGACTTTAATTTTATAATAGAATTTTGAGTAAAATGTAAAAATTCACCAGAAATTCAAGGAGTGTACAAAAAATGAGATTTTTGTCCATAGCAGAAACTGATGTAGGCATAGCAAAAGCCACAAATCAGGACAGCCTGCTGATTAAACATGCGTATTATAAAGAAAGCGAAATACTGATGGCAATTATCTGCGACGGTATGGGTGGCTTATCCCATGGTGAACTGGCCAGTGCAACTGTTATCAGAAGGTTTTCAGACTGGTTTGAAAAAAATCTGGCAGCTGAGCTTAAAAATCTGGATATGACCATTGTGGGTCATAAATGGGCTGCAATACTTAAAAACCTGAATATAAGAATAGCAGAATACGGCAGAAAAATAGGTGAAAGTCTT
>JAFQAF010000157.1 GCA_017400025.1 Oscillospiraceae bacterium | reverse complement strand
TTTTCCAGCATCATAATATCCTTTTTCCGGTGTATCAGACAGAATTCCTTTCCCAGTCCGGTCACATATATATTGCGCTTTTTTGGATTGTCTGGGTTTTCTTTGAACTCTATCACTTTCTTGGCAGCCAGCTTTTTCAGAATCTGGCTTATTGCACTGCGTGATTTCCCGGTTTTTGCAGCTATTTCAATTGCGGATATACCGGGGTGCATATCAATGTATCTCAATGCCAGCACTTCTGTCAGGGTGCATACAGTGGTTTTGTATCTTATAAGTGGGGCAGGTGGCAGGATAAAGCTGCGGAGGCTCATTTTTTCTGTCCACAGTTTCAGCAGTTCTTTTCTGTTATTCATAAATTCATCTCCTTGAGAAAATTATATATTTATCCGAAGATAAATACAATAAAATAATTCACAATAATAAAAAAGTGCAGAGGCATTGCTCTGCACTTTTTATTCGTATAATTTAGTTTTTTTTCTTCGCAATGGTGCTCTGGCTTTTTCTGCCGGTTCCCGGAAGCACACCGGATAGGCAGCCACACATATTATAAATCCCACCACAGTGTCTATAACTGAATGCTGTTTCAGAAACACTGTGGATATACAGATGAGAAATGTCATAATGGCAAAAGCTGTTTTCCATTTGTCAGACTGCAGGCCCTTTGTGTTCCAGGCGGTGAACATAACAGCCATGGAACCCACCACATGCAGTGAAGGGCACACGTTTGTGCTGGTGTCAAAGTTATAGAATTCTTTCATAAATGCGGTGAGCATATTGTCACGGGGCATCACGGCAGGGCGCAGGTTCTGGCAGGTAGGGTACAGAAAGAAAAATATCAGTCCTGCGGTGTAGGTGATGATTATGAATTTCATCAGTTTTCTGAAAGCTTCTGCATCATACAGGGCAGTGTATATATGTATACCAATCATATATGCAAACCAGAATACATAAGGTATCACAAACAGTTCGCAGAAGGGGATAATGCTGTCTATGGGGTGATACATCACATTGTACTGACTTACCGGGTACAGGTTTTCTGCATACCAGAACAGAATACCGAATACAGGCCAATATGCCAGCAGTTTCAGATGGCGGAATTCTTCACTGTTTATATTTGAAAAGCGCAGTTTGCGCAAGTCTGTTACAGGTGGTTTTATTTTCATCTCATATCCTTTCCTTTTTTATCATTGAGACATATTATCATACTCTTTTGTGAAAAAAGTGTAAAATAAACTGTGACAGCTTTTTAAAAATTCTGTGAAAAGACAGCTGCCGGCGAAATATCCCCTCTCAACTATATTATTTCCCATAACGGATTAAGATTAAACCGTGCAAAATATTAATTTTTTATTAAAGTGTGGAAATTCTTATAAAAAACAAAAAGCACAGCTTCTGCTGCGCCCTGAAAAAAGGTTTTACAAAGAAAAAAGGAACTACTTTCGTAGTTCCTCTGGCTGGGGTACTAGGATTCGAACCTAGGGAATGTTGGAGTCAGAGTCCAATGCCTTACCGCTTGGCGATACCCCATCGCTGAATGCTTAATTATAATACCACAGCTTTATTGTATTGTCAACACTTTTTTGAAAAAATTTTTAAAATTTTTCAGATTATTTTTTCAGCCGTTTTTCCCAGTCTTTTTCTTTGAAGCCAACCAGCACAAAATCATCACCTATCAGCAGTGGTCTTTTCACCAGCATGCCGTCACTTGCCAGCAGTGCCAGTTTTTCTTCTTCGCTCATTTTTGGCAGGTTGTCCTTCAGTTTCAGTTCTTTGTACAGCAGACCGCTTGTGTTGAAAAACTTTTTGATGTCAGCTCCGCTTTCTCTGTACCATTTTTCCAGCTCTTCCGGCTTTGGATTGTTCAGTTTTATATCTCTGTATTCATATTCCACTCCGTTTGCATCCAGCCAGGCCCTGGCTTTTGCGCATGTGGAGCATTTTGGATAGCATATAAATAACATAACAGCACCTCCTTATACTGATTTTTATAATATCATAATGCGGTATATCGGTCAACAATATGAATTTTGCTATTGTTTACTGCGGGGTGGATTTGATATAATATTTACAATAAATGATTATAACTTTCGGGGGGCTTTATGAAAAGAATACTTGTCATCGGTTCTACAGTGGTTGATATGATTATCAATGTTGACCACCTGCCTACAACAAAGGCAGACATACATATCAGCAGCCAGACTGCATCCATGGGCGGCTGTGCATACAATGTTTCTGATACAATCCGCAATTTCGGCACACCAAACACACTGTTTTCACCTGTGGGCACAGGTATTTACGGCGACTTTGTGCGCAACGGCCTGCGCAAAAAAGGCCTTATAAGCCCTATCCCTCCTGTAGATATGGACAACGGCTGCTGCTATTGCTTTGTGGAAGAAAGCGGTGAAAGAACCTTTGTTTCATACCACGGTGCGGAATATCTTATACAGTCTGAATGGCTGGAGGATATAGATGTGGAAGAAATCCACAGTGTTTATATCTGCGGTCTGGAAATTGAAGAAAAAACCGGTGTCAATATTGTTGCCTGGCTGGAAAAACATCCTCAGCTTACAGTTTTCTTTGCACCGGGCCCGCGCATTATGAGAATAGAGGAAAGCCTGCTTCAGCGTCTGTATAAGCTCAGCCCTGTTATGCATCTCAATGATGATGAAATCAAGGAATACTTTGCAACAGACGATGTAAAGGGAGCAATGGAAAAAATGTATTCCCTTACAGGCAACACAGTAATTGTGACACTTGGCGAAAAGGGTGCAGCCTGGTATGACGGAAAGGGCCATTTCCACGTACCTTCAGTAAAAGTGGACAATGTTGTTGATACAATCGGCGCAGGCGACAGCCACGTAGGTGCTGTTATGGCTTGTCTCCACGGCGGTATGAATATGGAAGAGGCAATCACCACAGCCAACAGGGTTGCAGCCGCAGTAGTGGGTGTAAAAGGTGCATTGCTTACACAGGAAGAATTTGATGCATTGTTTGAAAAATAACAGAATAACAGATGTTTCTTTTTTCACACAGGACGCTTACACCCTGGCACAGCAGCTGATAGGCAAATATATCTGCCGCTGTGAAAACGGTGTGGTATCACGCCACAGGATAACGGAAACAGAGTGCTATATCGGCACAGAGGATACAGCTTGCCACGCCAGCAAGGGCAGGACAAAGCGTACAGAAGTAATGTGGGAAAAAGGCGGCGTATGCTATGTTTATCTGTGCTACGGCATACACAATATGCTTAATTTTGTCAGCGGCAGCCGGCAGCAGCCCCAGGCCGTGCTGATAAGAGGTGTGCAGGGGTACAACGGCCCCGGCAAGCTGACCAGGGCACTGTGTATCGACCGCTCGTTCAACGGGGAAAGCCTTGTTGATAGCAACAGAATCTGGCTTGAAGACGGCGAAAGCCTGCCTTTTAAGGCAACACCCAGAATAGGTATAGGCTACGCTGCAGAAAAAGACCAGCAGGCACTGTGGCGCTTTGTGGCAGAATAACATATAAAGTATTATAAATTTACAGACACGGCGAAATACACGCTGTGTCTGTTTTTTATGCATTTATCTGTTGACACCGATGCAGATGTGCAGTATTATTTGATTAAGAAAATACTTAATCAAATGGAGGGGCTATGGATATTTTAAAGATATGTAAATGCCTTTCTGATAAAAACAGGCTGGAGATAGTCAGACTGCTGTCAGAAAGAAAATACTGTGTCCGTGCACTTTCACAGCAGCTGGGCATATCGGAATCACGGGTGTCCCAGCATATACACCTGCTGAAAGAAGCAGGACTGATAACAGCAGGCGACAAAAACGGATATAACATACATTATGCAGTGGACAGGCAATGCCTGGAGCAGCGGTCGGATTATCTGAAAAATATGGCTGACACAGTGCAGAAAGACCGCCGGTGCGGAGGCTGCAGAAAGGAAAAACAATGAAAAAAGGAATACTTAAGGACCTGTTTCTGTCCTTTGCAAAAATAGGGATGTTCACCTTTGGGGGCGGTTATGCAATGATAGCCCTTATAGAAAATGAATGTGTGGAAAATAAAAAATGGATTACCACAGATGACCTTTCCACCATAACTGCCATAGCAGAATCCACTCCGGGGCCAATTGCTATCAACTGTGCCACCTTTACCGGCTATATGCAGGCCGGCCTGGCAGGGGCAATCAGTGCCACGCTGGGAATGATTACACCTTCGTTTCTGATTATTTATCTTATCTCAATGTTCTTTGACAACTTCCTTGAAATCACCATAATAGCATCTGCTTTCAAAGGCATCAAAATCGCTGTTGGTGTGCTTATATTCCAGGCGGCTGTCAATATGATTAAAAAGATGAAAAAGAAACTGCGCCCGCGCCTGTTTATGATTGCAGCCTTTGTTGTTATGATGGCTGTAAATATCACAGCCACAAAATTTTCCACAATATGGCTGCTGATTATTGCGGCAGTTTCAAATGTTGCCATTTTTCAGTTCAATAAAACAGTAAAAGCAAAGGGGGCGGGCAAATGATTTATCTTGATTTGTTTATCGGTTTTCTCAAAGTTGGCTGTTTTGCCTTTGGCGGTGCTTACGGTGCTATCCCTCTTATCCAGGAGGTGGTGCAGTCCTACGGCTGGATTACAGACGAAATGTTCACATATTTTGTGGCAGTAAGTGAAAGCACACCGGGGCCTATTATGGTAAATCTGGCCACATACATCGGCTCTGACCAGGCGGGTTTTGCCGGTGCTGTGCTGGCGACGCTGGGTGTTGTCCTGCCGTCTTTTGTGATTATCCTTGTGCTTACAGCCCTGCTGAAAACATTCCTCGCCAACCCGTATGTACAGGCTGTTATCCACGGCATAAAGCCCTGCATAATAGGTATTGTACTTGCCACAGGCGTGTGGATGATTGTGAAAAACGGCTTTATCCGCAACGGTGCATTTTCACCGGATTTGATATCAATAGCTATTACTGTTCTGCTTTTTGTGGTATCATATATGTATAAGAAATACAAGAAAAAACCGCTGTCTCCCATTATGCTGATAGTGATATCTGCTGTTATGGGCATAGCGGCCTACGGGGTATAGTTATGGAAAAGAAATTTCTGGGCGGATATTCGCCGGACTGGTATGCGGCAATAGAAAAAAGCCGTGACCTTGTTTATCAGTACAACAACCTGCATCCTTCAGAACTGGAAAGAAGATATGAAATCCTGAAAGAGCTTCTGGGCCAGTGCTGGGAAGAAACTCTTATTGAACCGCCTTTCCGCTGTGATGACGGCAAGAATGTGT
>JAFQAF010000156.1 GCA_017400025.1 Oscillospiraceae bacterium | reverse complement strand
CAGAAAGTTGGCGGCCAGGCCTGTGCCTGCTGTTTTTCCGCCGGCGGGTGAAAGATTCAGCTGTATAAAATCAAGATATACAAAACCGAAAAACACCATTATAACCCCTGCCAGCTTTATAAGAAAGCTTTTGTATCTTGAAAGAAAGCTGCCCAGGGAAAATGCTGTGGCACCCATTGCCACAAAGGCTGCTGTAAACCCAAGTACAAAGAAAAGTGTATTCACAAATCTCCTGCCGGCGGTCTGCTTTTCATCTGCAGAAATATATGCCAGGAAAATAGGCAGCATAGGCAGGATGCAGGGGGACACAAAAGCAAATATGCCTTCTGCAAAAGTAAAAATATACTGCATAAATCTCCTTTCCGTGCTATACCAGACTGTCAAGAACGGCCTTTATATCATCATAGTTTGTCATACCGATGGTGGCATCGTAAAGATAGCCGTCGCTGTCCACATAAACTGTTGTAGGGAAGCTGTTTATGCCGAACATATAAATGCCGTAGCCGGGATTGTCATAATAAGAAACTATATTGTCATATCCTTTATCGGACAGGTACTTTTCCACCGCTTCCACGGTTTCGTCCTCGCTGTTTGCCACATCAAGGAAAAGGAAATTTACGTCATCACCGTATTCGCCGGCAATTTTATTGAAATCAGCCATTTCCAGCAGGCAGTAAGGACACCAGGTGCCCCAGAAATTTATAACAACAGGCTTGCCCTTGAAGGAGTCAAAATCCACTGTGTTTCCGTCTCTGTCCATAAATTCAAAGTTTGGTACAGCCACTTTTTCTGTCTGTGTGCCGTCGCCGTCTCTGTCCACGGTTTCCATATTCTTATTCTGCATATAAGGCAGAACAAGTCCGCTGAAAACACTGAAAACCAGCAGAACTGCCACACAGAAAAGAGCTATTTTAGATTTTTTGTTTGTCATATAACATCTCTCCATAAATATTGTAATTTTATTCTATATTAAAATTGTATTTTATAAAAGTGAGTTTGTCACAAAGCATATATTATGGTATAATTGTGAAAACGACACAGTAAAAAGGGAGGTTGTTACCATGAATATTATGGACTGCCATCTTCATTCTGCACTTTCTTTTGACAGCAGTGAAAGCATGGAGAATTATGTTAAAATCGCACGGAAAAACGGCGATAAATATTTTATAACAACAGAGCATATGGACCTTGAAAGCAACCTGGCAGGCGGTGTGGACCTCTGTGCTGCCTTTGTGATTCAGGAAAAAACCATAAAAGAACTCAGCAAAAAGTACGATATGAATATCCTTTACGGTATAGAAATAGGCTGGCGCAGGGATATACACGAAAGAAACTGCCTTGTACCCAAGGAGCACCCTTTTGATATGGTAATCCTTGCGGTTCACGAAAATGAAAAAGGCGGTCAGGCCTTTTCCACACTCAGTGAAAGTTATGATGTGGATACAGCCTATGCACATTATCTTGACCTGTGCTACGACGCAGTGGACATGTTTGATGATTTTGACACCTTTGCCCATGTGGACTACATGCTCAGATACATAGGCCATACAGATATGGCAAACCACCGCGAAAGACTGACAAAAATCTTCACAAGACTTATTGAAAAGGACAAAGCACTTGAAATAAACTCCAAGCTGGTGCCTGCACCGGAAGCAATGGAAAGAATTGAATACATAGTAAGCCTCTATGCTTCCCTTGGTGGCAGAAAGGTGACAATAGGTTCAGACGGACACAACACCGCTTACTATAAAAACGGTTTCCGTGATACAATGAAAGTTCTGGACAAATACGGCATCAGGGAACTGAGCCAGTTTATAGCCAGAAAAGAGGTAAAAGTGCCTATTTCCCTGGCAGGAGGTAAAACAAGATGAAGCTCTGGGACTGCCATCT
>JAFQAF010000155.1 GCA_017400025.1 Oscillospiraceae bacterium | reverse complement strand
TAAAGCTTATGCTTTGCCCGGATGAAGACATAGTTTTTGAAGATTTGTATCAGCCGGATGTATCCATCCGTTTCGGCGCCTACTATATTTCCAGATGCCTGGACAGGTATTCCGGCAGTGTGGATACCGCCCGGGCGGCGTACCACAGCGGCTGGGGCACAGTGGATAAACTGCTGGAAAAGCAGGGAACAGAGGTGCTTACCGAATTCCCGTATGAACAGATGAGAAACTATGTTTACAAAATCAATAAAGCTTATACAAGCTATCAGGAAATATATCTAAACAAAGAAGGAGTATAACAATGGAAAAACTCAATGCAAAAGACCTTCAGAAACAGCTCACCTACTCTCTGGACCACATCGCAAAAAGAGACGGTTCAATGGTAGAAAAAAGCTTTGAATTCTGCGAAGGCTACAAAGACTTCCTCACAGCCAGCAAAACAGAAAGACTTGCAGCTGCAAACATTATGGAAATTGCAAAAGCAAACGGCTATGTGGAATTTGACCCTGCAAAGGAATACAAAGCAGGTGACAAGGTTTATGTAAACAACCGCGACAGAGCAGTTATCCTGTCCACAATCGGTCAGAAAACAGTGGACAACGGCGTTACAATCGTTGCCAGCCACATCGACTGCCCACGTCTGGACCTTAAACCAAACCCACTCTACGAAAACACAGAAATCGCTTACTTCAAAACACACTACTACGGCGGTGTAAAACGTTACCAGTGGGCTACACTTCCTCTTGCTATCCACGGCGTTGTTATCAAAACAAACGGCGAAAAAGTGGAAATTCACATCGGTGAAGACCCATCTGACCCTGTATTCTGCCTTACAGACCTGCTGCCACATCTGGCAAAAGACCAGGCTGAAAGAAAAATGCGTGATGTAATCAAAGGCGAAGAAATGAACATCGTTCTGGCAAGCCTTCCATACGAAAACGAAGACCTTAAAGATGCTGTAAAACTGACAGCACTGGTTCTTCTCAACGAAAAATACGGCATCACAGAAAGAGAATTCCTCAACGCTGAACTGGAAGTTGTTCCTGCAGGCGGCGCAAGAGACGTTGGTCTCGACCGTTCCCTCATCGGCTCCTACGGCCACGACGACAGAGTATGTGCATACACATCACTGATGGCTGAAGTGGAAACAGCAGCACCTGTTTACACAACAGTTTCTGTTTATGCAGACAAGGAAGAAGTTGGCTCAGACGGCGTTGCAGGCCTGCACTCCGACTGGATGGAACACTTTATCACATACCTTGCACAGATGCAGGGCGTAAATGTTTTCACAGCACTGAGAAATTCCAAATGTCTCTCCGCAGACGTAAATGCTGCATACGACCCTACATTTGCTGATGTTATGGACCCACGCAACTCCTGCTACATCAACAAAGGTGTTGTTATCACAAAATACACTGGTTCAGGCGGCAAATCCGGCACAAACGATTCCACAGCTGAATTTATGGCTGAAGTTACAAATATGCTGGATGCAAAAGGCTGCTTCTGGCAGACAGGTGAACTGGGCAAAGTGGACCAGGGCGGCGGCGGCACAGTTGCTAAGTTTGTTTCCCAGAAAAACATCGATACAGTTGATATCGGCGTGCCTGTTCTTTCCATGCATGCACCATTTGAACTGGTTTCAAAAATAGACGTATACACAACTTATCAGGCTTTTGTAGCATTCCTGAACAGATAATTTGGTTATTTTAGACAAATTGCAAAGCTAATTGATAAAAAAATCACCAAATCGTTGCAATTTCAACAAAAATTGATTTTAAAGGAAAATTTTGTGTAAAAAGTATTGCTAATTTGTGAATAATTTTATATAATTGATAGGCATTAAAATAATTATCTGATTATTTAATAATAAAAATTTTTTAGGAGGAAATTACAGTGAATTTATTGTATATTGCAGCTGCTTGCGCTCTCGTTGGTCTGGCATATGCTTTCCTGCTTACTGGTAAAATCAACAAAGTAAGCGAAGGCACAGACAAAATGAAAGAAATCGCAGGCGCTATCGCAGAAGGTGCAAGAGCCTTCCTGTTCGCTGAATACAAAATTCTGGCAATCTTCGCAGTTGCACTGTTTGTGCTTCTGTTTGTACTGAGAGGTATGATGACAGCAGTATGTTTCGTACTGGGTGCTCTTCTCTCTGTTATCGCTGGTTACTGCGGTATGAACGTTGCTACAAAAGCAAACGTACGTACAGCTAACGCAGCTAAAGAATCCGGTCTTGCAGCAGCTCTGTCTGTAGCATTCTCCGGTGGTGCAGTTATGGGTCTGTGCGTAGCAGGTCTTGGTCTGCTGGGTGTTTCCGTAGTTTACGCAATCACAGGCAATGCTGACATCCTGTTCGGCTTCTCCCTGGGTGCTTCTTCTATCGCTCTGTTTGCACGTGTTGGCGGCGGTATCTACAC
>JAFQAF010000154.1 GCA_017400025.1 Oscillospiraceae bacterium | reverse complement strand
TGAAATTGAAGATTTGAATACCATTCTTCTCTAAAAGCATAAAAACCGGCAGGTATTACCTGCCGGTTATATTGTTGTTTATTTGTATTTTTTTACTGCTTCAATGTGCATATTGATAAGTTTTTCTCTGTCTGCTTTCATTGAAACATATGTATTTGCAGGTTTTCCGGAGTAGTTGATAAGGTCTGTTACTGTACATCCGCGTGTTTTTACGCCTTTCAGTTCCACATCAACATAGCAGTGTGTAAATTCCACTACTGTTTCATCCAGCAGCCATGCAACAGGCAGTGAATCGTGAAGAACAGCACCTGGCAGGCCGCCAAGAGCTTTATAGATATCTGAATACTGCTGCAGGCAGTCTTTCAGCCATGCACCCGTTTCGCCGCCGTTATCTGCAATAGCCTGTCTTTCATCATCTGTGATAAAGCAGCCCATTGTTGCATCAAGGCTGAACATATATTTAGGAACATCGCTCATAAAAACTATTTTTGCTGCATCAGGGTCGTGGCCGATATTTGCTTCAACAGAGAAGCCCATATTGCCACCGAAAGCTGCGCCGCCCATAAGTGCAATACATTCAATCTTGCTGCGCAGTTCAGGATATGCCATAAGGAATGTGGCAATGTTTGTGAGAGGAGCTGTAGCAACAATAGTTACTTTTTCTTCACTTTCTCTTACAGCCTTTGCCATAAGATCAACAGCCGGCATATTTTCAACCTGTTTTACAGGTTCAGGCAGTCTGTTACCTACATTGCCCAGACCGTCACGACCGTGAATATCAACCATAGGTGCAACAGAATAATCTATTGGAGGGTCGATTACAGGGCGATATGCACCTGCTGCAACAGGAGCATCAATGCCCAGCAGTTCACAAATTTTAAGTGTGTTTTTTGTTGTATCTGCTACAGAAGAGTTGCCGAAAACAGTTGTGATTGCTTTCAGGTCCAGAGTGTCTGCAGCTGCAGCCAGCAGCAATGCCAAAGTATCGTCAACACCTGTGTCAACGTCCATAATTATAGGTCTTTTCTTAAGCATATCAGCAGTCCCCCTTGTCATAGGATTTTACACAGTCAAAGTACATTTTTACAAATTTTTCTCTGTCCATTGCAACCGGGATTTTTACGTTTTTGATTGGCGCAAAGCCCAGCCAGTCAATAACAGTCTGGCCTGTTGTCATTTCGCCGACACAGTCACAGAAAGCATATTTTTCTACGTACTGGCCGATAGATTCATCAATCAGTACTGCAGCAGCAACAGGGTCGCAGGTGTAGTGATCTTCAGATACAAATGTACCTTCACCTCTGGCTGCAAGTTTTTCCCTGTTATTGTCTTCGTGTTCCATCATCCGTTTTGCAAGTGCTGCAAATCTGTTTGTTTCAGGCAGTGTGCGAAGGTCATTTGCTTCTTCTTTTGTCAGATATACCATATGGCAGGCATTGAGGTCAACCATTGTGAAATCTGCAAAGCCGGCCTGCAGTACAATTTCACAGGCATGTGGGTCCTGTGCAATATTGTATTCAGAGTAAACACCAAAGTTACCGCTGCCTGCTGCACCACCCATAATAACCAGTTTTTTAACCAGTTTAGGCAGTTCAGGATATTTCATAACAGCAATTGCAAGGTTTGTCAGAGGACCGATTGCAAGAATTTCCAGTTCGCCGTTCTGTTTTACTGCTTCTTCCCAGATAAAATCCCAGGCATGGCCTTCAGCAAACTTTGCATCTTCCGGCAGAGTATAATCGAAACCGATAAGGCCGTTGTTGCCGTGCACATATTCAGCACGGGAAAGGCGCTGGATGAAAGCCTCTTCAGAACCAAGGTAAACAGGACAGTCAATGCCGTACAGTTTACTGAGGAAAAGAGCATTTGCAGAAGTTTTGGACAGTGGCACATTGCCGTGAACCGCAGTGATACCACGGATATCAAACTGACCGCTGCCCTGTACCATCATAATGCACTCTGCATCATCGATACCAGGGTCACAGTCAATAATCAAAGGTCTTTTGAGCATAATAGTTCCCTTTCTTATTTAAAATTTGCTTTTCTTACACTAAAAGCATATTATCTTAATCTTATCTTACCAAATACTATATTAAAATACAAGTAAAAACACTATAGCTCAGATTATTTGTCTGATTAAATTTATTGTAAAAAAGAAAAACTCCGGAATTCAATCCGGAGTTTATATTCCATAATTATTTCAGGAAATCAAGCAGCTGTGCTTTTGGTCTGAAACCAACTGTACGTTTTACTTCTTTACCGTCTTTGAAGAGAACAAGTGTAGGAATGCTCATTACCTGGTATTTTACAGCAATTTCCTGTACCTGGTCTACATCCAGTTTAGCAACAACGATTTCGTCTTTCAGTTCTTCAGCCAGTTCTTCAATTGTTGGTGCCAGCATTTTGCATGGGCCACACCATGTTGCCCAGAAGTCAACAAGAACAGGTTTTGTACCATTGATAACTTCATCAAAATTTTCTTTGTTAAGAATAAGACTCATAAACGTATCTCCTTTTTATTTTCTTGATTATAATATATCATATTGTTTATATAAATACAGTGATTTAATCACCTGATTATATTCTCTGCATAAGCTTTCTCTTGTCTATAATCTCTATTTCCTTTCTGGAAACCTTTACTATGCCTTCATTTTCAAAATATTTCAGCATGCGGGAAACCACTTCCCTTGCACTGCCCAGATACTTGGCGATTTCCATATGGGAATAGCGGATTATCGGCCCGTTTTTGATAAGTTCTTCATAGAGGAAAATGGCAAGACGTTTGTCAAAACTGAAAAACAGTATCTGCTGCATAGTCCACATCACATCTGAAAAACGGATAGCTTTCATCTTGTTGGAAAAATTCTCAACATAGATATTTTTTTCTATCATTTTGGAAAAGGCAAAAGCATTCAGTACAACAACCTGGCTTAATTCTTCTGCATCAACATATACATCAAATGTGATTTCAGAAAGAACGCAGGATGCTGTAAGGATACATACTTCACCGGGGTTTACCCTGTACAATGTAACCTCTTTACCCTCTTCGCTCATTATGTAAACCCTGAGGCAGCCGCTTTTTACAAAAAGCACGCCTATACACTGTGTGTCTGCACTGTGTATATTCTGCCCCGGATGATAAGACATCACTTCTGTATTCTGGCAGACAAACTGTCTTTCTTCATCTGTCAGATGGTCCCAGAAATCACTATACTGTGACAAAAAATCCATTTTTTCTTTTGTATTCATTTTACTTTTTCCTTTCAGAGCATGGAATACATTATAAATATTATATTACAATTTTGTGAAAAAATAAAGGTATATCAGAATTCATTTGAAATTGTAAGCATATTCATTTTTTTCATCTGCTGTATTTCTTTTTTGCTGAACTTCAGTCTTTCCTTTAGAACATCATTTTTTTCAAGTTCAGAAAGGCTGACTATACATTTGAATGCACACGGCAGAAGGTCAGTGGAAGAAATGCCGCACAACAGTCCGTTTGTGCCATCTCTGTACTCAAGTGGATTGAAAATATACAGCAGGTCTTCTTCAAGGGCATTGTACTGATTCTGCAGCGAAAACCTTATAAGCATATCACTGTATGTTACTGTGCCGGTATAGTAAATTTCTGTGGAAAAACCGTTTTCTGTTTTTATGTTGATTGTAAAATCTGCCGGGCAGACGCTCTTTCCTTCTTCATTGTGTATATTTATTATTCCATCCTTGATATCACTGAACCTGCCGTCACTGTAATAAAAGTACAGCCTGCTGGCTTTGAAAAAAGAGCTGTTGCCGTTTATTATACTGTGAGATTCTTTTTTGTTTTCCGGTTTATAGTTGATAAGGCGTTCC
>JAFQAF010000153.1 GCA_017400025.1 Oscillospiraceae bacterium | reverse complement strand
TGATTTTCCAGATTCAGGACAAAATGGCAAAACCGGAAATTGCCCGGGCAATAAAAGAGTATAATCTGTATGAAAATGTATCAATTGTTACAGATGATACTCACCCTGCAAATCTTATTTATCACGGCCATCTCAACAGTGTGGTTATGGAAATGGTGAAATGCGGTCTCGATTTTGAAAAGGCTGTATATTGTGCCACAGCTACACCGGCACGCCGTATGCGCCTTTATGACCGTGGCCAGATTATGCCGGGTCTGCTGGCAGATTTCTGCATACTGGATACTCTGGATGAAATAAAACCTCTGCAGACCTATAAAAACGGCAGACTGGTTTTCGACAAGGCAGTGGGCAATACCTTTGAAACAGAAAAGGCGTTCCCGGATGCATTTTACAGAACAATGAAACTGGGTACAGTCAGCCCGGAAATTTTTGACATAAAAGCACCGGTGGAAAACGGTGAGATAAAGGTGACAGGCCTTGAGGTGCTGCCTGACTTTACAAGAACCCCAAAGGCCGTAAAAACACTTACAGCAGAAAACGGCGTGCTGAAACTGGATGATGATACAAGAAAAATCACAGTTATCGAACGCCACGGCAAAAACGGAAATGTATTTTCCACAATTGCCACCGGCAGCTGTATGGTGGAAGGCGCAGTGGCATCCAGCTATGCCCATGATCACCACAATCTTATAGTTATAGGCGACAGCAATGAAGATATGGCTCTGGCTGCCAATACAGTTATTGCAAACTGCGGCGGTCTGGCTGTGGTAAAAGACGGCAGGGTTATTGCACAGTGCCGGCTGGAAGTTTGCGGCCTTATGAGTGAACGCGACCCTTATGCTGTGGCCGGCGATATTCTCAATGTGGAAAAGGCAATGAGGGATATAGGCTATGTTCATTACAATCCGGTAATGAGCCTGGCTACTACCTGTCTGCCGGTTTCCATGGATGTAAAAATTACAGACAAAGGACTTGTTGATGTTATAAACAACAAAATTCTTGATATATTTGAATAATTATGAAAGTACAGAAGACTATAGTAGAAAAATTGCTGGATCAGAAAAAAATCCCCCACGAAAGCTACACCTACCCATCAGATGAATTTTCTGATGGCGTTACTGTGGCCGGATACATAAACAAACCGGTAGAGCAGGTGTTCAAAACACTTGTCACTACCGGAAATAAAGGTATACACGTTTTTGTAGTGCCTGTAGCCCAGGAGCTGGACCTTAAAAAAGCTGCAAAAGCCAGCGGACAGAAATATGTGGAAATGCTGCATCAGAAAGACCTGCTGGCCACCACCGGCTATATCAAGGGCGGCTGCAGCCCCATAGGCATGAAAAAGCTTTATCCCACATATATAGACAAATCCCGGGAAAACTTTGATTCCATCATATTTTCAGCCGGCAAAATCGGCAAGCAGGTGCAGGTGGGTGTAAACGACCTGCTGAATCTGACAAGAGCAAAACTGGAGTTTATCTGTAAGGAGGAACCATGCTTATAACACTGGAAAATGTGGGCAAAAGCTGGGGTATAGATGTAATTCTGCAGAAAATCAATGCAGTTGTAAACGAAGGTGACCGCATAGGCATCATAGGTGAAAACGGCGCAGGCAAAACCACGCTGCTGAATATGCTTATGGGCATACTGGAAAATGACGAGGGCGAGATCATATTTGATGACAATGCCACAGTAGGCTACCTGAAACAGATGGACGGCCTCAACCTGGAAAATACCATCTACCAGGAAATGCAGACGGTATTCCGGGCTGTTTACGAAGCAATTGAAGAATGTGCCCGTATAGAAAAACGGCTTGCTGAAACACCGGACGATTCAGACCTGGTGGAAAAACACCACAGTTTGCAGAACCTTATCTATGCCAGGGATGGCTACAATACAGACTTTCTCATAAAGAAAATGCTGGGTGGCATGGGCTTTAAGGAAGAGGAATATACAAAACCGGTAAAAGTGCTTTCCGGCGGTGAAAGGACCAGGCTGAACCTGGCCAAACTGC
>JAFQAF010000152.1 GCA_017400025.1 Oscillospiraceae bacterium | reverse complement strand
TCAGGTGTAACGTGTGGTGTTTCTGCAGGTCTTTCTGTAATCTGCGGTGCAGCTGTGACTGCAGGCTGTGCAGTTGCAGCCGGTTCTGCCGTAGCTGTCGGCTCTGGTGTTGCTGTAGGTTTTGGAGTTGCTGTAGGTTTTGGAGTTGCTGTAGAATCTGGTTTTTCCGTCTGTACCGGTGTGACTGAAGGTTTTTCCGTTTGTACCGGTTTTGCAGTAGGGGTTGGTTTCACAGTTGGTGATGGTTTTGCAGACGGAGACGGTGAAACCTGTGGTGAAGCGGAAGGAGACGGAGAAACCAGCGGAGATGCTGACGGTGACGGCGCAGCGTCTTCATCGGCAATATCTTCCTCTGTGTCTGATTCTTCCTCTTTTTCTGCAGGTATGTAAACCCAGTTGTCTCTGTCATAAACTTCCTGGGCATAGAGAATGGCGTCTGCTGCCATTTCGTCTGTAAGGTTGTTTTCTTCCATATACCAGTCGGAATAAAGTGTCATCATCTTTACATCCACACTGGGGTAAAGGCCTCTTTCGCCTTTTACGGCAAAGGCAGCCATATATCTGTCTTCGCCCATATTCTGTACAAGCACCAGCATACTGTCGTTTTCGCGCACTGTCACATCCACATCAAAAAGACTGCGGGCACGGATATTTACAATATAGTCGGCCTTGTTCTGTATGTTTGCCAGTTCCTCAAGGTCCTGCCGTGAAAATGTGGCCACGGAAAAAATCTGATAATCCGTATATCCCTCTGTATCAAAAAGGATAAAGTTTGCATTGTCACGTACAGTTTCAAGGTCTGCCAGATTTATAAAATTGTCCTGTGTAAAACCGGAGATATATGTGTACTCCTCTATTTCACCTGACGGGAGATAATGGATATCCATATCGTCGGCCAGTTTTTCTTCAGAGGAATACACCGGGTATTCCATCCGTGAAAATCTGAATGTAAGCCAGCCTTCAAGGTCCGGGTTCTGGGAATGAAGGCTGTTCACTGTCTTTAAGGTAGCTTTCTCAAAACCCTGCTGAAAAAAATCGGAATTCCGTCTGTCTGCCAGTATCCGTGAAACGCCGGCAGGCTCTTTTTTCAGTATCCCGTTTATAAATCCGGTTATATTTTCTGTAATCTGTTCAAAATTTATGTTTATCTGTGGCAGATTGAGTATTTCATTGCCGCCGTTTTTATACCACAGATAGCTGCCTGCCAGGGCCGCTGACAGAAGAATAAGGAAAACCATTGTCAGAAAACCTTTCAGAAAACCGGATTTTTTCTTTGGTTCTTTCTCTTCACTGTCATTATGGTCATTGTCTTCAATGCGCACGCCTTCCATAGGTATGCCGTTCATTACACAGCGCAGCATATCAAAGGCACTCTGGCACGCCATGTGTGTGATACGTTCCCTGTCGCCGGAGAATGAGCATTTTTTGATATATGTCAGTTCCTTTGTGGCCACTGCTATATATACAGTGCCCACAGGTTCCTGCGGAGTGCCGCCGCCAGGGCCTGCGTAGCCCGTGGTGGCTATGGCGTAATCCGCATCTGCTTTTGAGCGGATGCCCTGCGCCATCTGTGTGGCAACTGTGGCGGAAACAGCTGTGTATGTAGAAAGGTCCTCTTCGCTGACATCCAGAATTCTGTGTTTCTGCCCGTCTGAATAGGTGCATACCCCCAGTGAAAACACTGATGAAGCACCCGGTACTGAGGTGATTCTTGCAGAAATACTTCCGCCGGTACAGCTTTCCGCTGTGGCAACTGTCTTGCCCTCTGCCTTCAGCTGATTTACAAGAACTGTCTCTATATTATCCACATCCACACCGTAGATATTGTTGTGGATAAGGCTGTCCAGCTTTTCATACAGCCTGTCCAGCATTTCGTCTGCTGTCCTTTTGTCCGGTGCAAGGGCTGTAAGGCGCACAGTAACCTCACCCTCCTTGGCATAAAGGGCCATAGTAGGGTTGTCACCGCTTAGCAATATGGAGATTTTGTCTTCAAGGGCGCTTTCGCCGATACCGATAACGTGCACATAGCGGGAAACTATTGCACCGCGCACCAGTTTTGCCAGCATAGGCATAACCTGCTTTGTCATCATCGGTTTCATTTCGCGCGGGACACCCGGCATAAGCACTGCCAGTTTTTCCCCGTCTATAAACACGATGCCCGGGGCTGTGCCGAAATTGTTTTCCAGATATTTACCGCGCCGGGGCACATAGGCCTGCTTGCGGTTGTTTTCCGTCATAGTGCGGCCTATGCGTGCAAAATAGTCCTCTATGTCATTGCAGATGTCCTGATTGAAAACCAGGGTATCGTTGTACAATTTTGCTACAGTCTGCTTTGTCAGGTCGTCATCTGTAGGGCCAAGACCACCGGTAAAGATGACAATATCACTGCGGATTTTTGCTATTTCCGCAGCCTGGTACAGACGCTCCGGATTATCCCCCACAACCTGCTGGTTATAGACGGATATACCCAGGGAGGACAGCTGCTGTGCTATAAACTGCGCGTTGGTATTGACTATATCACCCAGCAGAAGCTCGGTGCCAACGCAGATTATCTCTGCTCTCAAATTTTCACCTCTTTGGTAAGTCTGTTAATATTCAAGAAAAATTACTGCACGTTTATTCTCAGTTTTTCTGCCTCGGCAGTTGCTTCATCTTCCAGGCGGAAAAGTTCTTCCAGGCCCATTGCTTCCTCTGCTGCCAGCACTTCTTCAAGGCTTGGCTTTGTCTTTGGGTGAGGAGGTGTGAAGATTGTGCAGCAGTCTTCAAAAGGAAGGATAGATGTTTCAAATGTGTCTATCTTTCTGGCAATTTCTGTGATTTCTGTTTTGTCCATACCGATTACCGGGCGGAAGATAGGCATGGAAACGCTGGCATTTGTGGCTGTGATGGCCGCAATTGTCTGTGATGCAACCTGACCCAGGCTTTCACCGGTGATGATTGCAGCTGCGCCGAATTTGCGTGCCAGCTTTTCTGTGATTCTCATCATACTGCGGCGCATAAGGATAGTGAAAAGTTCCGGTACGCCGTTGTCACGGATGTATTCCTGCACTGTGGTAAATGGCACAATGAACAGGTTCATATCGCCGGTGTAGTCTGTCAGCTTTTCTGCCAGTGTAACAACTTTGTTTCTTGCTCTTTCGCTGGTGTACGGAGGAGATGCAAGATGCACGGACATAATGGACATGCCGCGTTTTGCCATCATATATGCGGCAACAGGGCTGTCTATACCGCCGGAAAGCATAAGTGCACCTTTGCCGGATGTGGAAACCGGCATACCGCCGGCCCCTGGCTGTTTTGCTTCGTGGATATATGCGCCGAAATCGCGGATTTCCACCATTACTGTAACCTGTGGGTTGTGTACGTCAACTTTCAGATGGTGGAATTTGCGCAGGATTGCAGCACCCACTTCCTTTGAAATTTCAAGAGAACCCATAGGAAAGGATTTATCGCTTCTTTTTGCAGTAACCTTGAATGTGCGGGCGTTTTTCAGTGCATCTTCAAGGTAAACCGGGGCGATTTCTGCAATTTTATCAAAGTTTTTTTCTGTCACAACAGCCTTTGAAACTGCAGCAATACCGAAAATTTTCTTCACTTTTTCAAAAGCTGCGTCAACATCGCAGAATTCATCTTCCGGTTCAATATAGAATGTGGACTGGGCCTTGTAGATTTTGAACTGGCCCAGGTTTTTGATTCTGTTTTTTATTGTTTTCATCAGCTGGGCTTCGAATGTGGATTTGTTCAGGCCTTTGAGAGCCATTTCGCCCAGATAACACATAATAAGCTGTTTCATTATCTTTTCACCTTCTGTAATTTTTCTTTTGCCTCTTTAAGTGCTGCCAGCAGTGCATCAACATCACTTTCTGTGTTCTGCACGCCGAAGGATACACGGAGAGAGGAATCTATTCTTTCATTGGAAAGTTTCATAACTGTGAGAGTGTGGCTCCGGCTGCCCTTTGAACAGGCTGAACCGGATGAAACACATATGCCCTTGCTGTCCAGGAAGTGGAGCAGGGTTTCGCTGCGGTAACCTGTGAAAGACAGGTTTACTGTGTACGGTGCAGCGTTTTCAGGGCTGTTTATCACCACATTGTCAAACTGCTCAAGGCCTTCCAGCAGTCTTGCCTTCAGCTGTGCATAGTGGCGCAGATTTGCCATAATGTTCGGCTTCAGCAGTTCACAGGCTTTTGCCACGCCTTTGATGTAGTGGATATTTTCTGTGCCTGCGCGCAGGCCTTTTTCCTGACCGCCGCCTACAAACACCGGCTTGATGTTTGTACCGCTGCGCAGGTACAGACCGCCTATACCCTTTGGCCCGTTGATTTTGTGTGCTGAAAAGGAAAGGCTTTCTATTTTCAGTTTCTTTACATCCAGAGGGTATTTCATAAAGGACTGCACTGCATCGATATGGATGGCTGTGCGCGGATTTTTTTCTTTTATACGGGCTGTCAGCTTTTCAATGTCCAGCTTTGCGCCGGTTTCGTTATTTACATGGATAAGTGTAACCAGGCAGGTTTTGCTGTCCACAGCGTCCACAATGGCATTTTCATCCACAATACCTGTTTTATCCGGGTTGATTTCCACCATTTCAAAGCCCATTTCCTGCAGCAGTTCGTAAGGTTTGCGCACTGCCGGGTGTTCGTAGCCGGTGGTGATTATTTTTTTGCCCCAGTTTTTGCGGGCAAGGGCCAGGCCATAGATGGCAATGTTGTTGCTTTCGCTGGCGCAGGATGTGAAATAAAGCTCTGATGCCTTTGCACCTATGCAGCCTGCCACAGATTCCCTGGCCTTGTCTATGGCCATTTCGCTTCTGGCACCAATGGAATACAGTGATGACGGGTTGCCGAAATCATTCATAAGACTTTCGCTGATTGTCTGTGCCACCTGCGGGTTTACCGGTGTGGTGGCAGCATTGTCAAGATATATCATACCAAACCTCTTTGTTATAAATTTATTAAAGTATAGCTATTAATGATTATTCAGCTTTTTATCGATAAAAAAGCTGATGTATAAATTGCAGATATTATCTTACGAATTATACCATATTTCAAGCGAATTGTACAATATATGTATTATAATACATTTGTTGTCTTTACAAATTTTTTGATTGTGTGGTAGAATACAGGAGTTAAAGGTCCGTAATTTCGGATAGGAAATTTTTATTCACAAGGAGGATACCACTTATGAGAAGCGATATTGAAATTGCACAGGCGGCAGAGATGCTGCCGATAGAAGAAGTAGCCGCAAAGCTGGGGCTTTCAAGGAAAGAAATCAGCCTTTACGGTGACTACAAAGCAAAAATTGACCTTGCAAAGGTGAAAAACATTCCTGACAAAAAAGGCAAACTGATTCTGGTTACAGCAATCAGCCCTACACCGGCCGGCGAAGGCAAGACAACCACAAGCATCGGTCTGGGCGACGGTCTGGCAAGACTGGGCAAAAACGTAGTGCTGGCACTGAGAGAACCAAGCCTTGGTCCTGTTTTCGGTGTAAAAGGCGGCGCAGCAGGCGGCGGCTACTCACAGGTGGTACCTATGGAAGATATAAACCTGCACTTTACAGGTGACCTGCACGCTATCGGTGCCGCAAACAACCTGCTGGCAGCACTGGTGGACAACCACATCTATCAGGGCAATCAGCTGAACATTGACCCGAGAAGAGTGACATGGAAACGCTGTGTGGATATGAACGACAGACAGCTGCGCTTTATCACAGACGGTCTGGGCGGCAGAGTAAACGGCACACCGAGGGAAGACGGCTTTGACATCACTGTTGCCAGTGAAATCATGGCTGTGTTCTGCCTGGCATCAGACCTTGCAGACCTGAAGGAAAGGCTGGCAAAAATTGTTGTGGGCTACACATATGCAAACGAACCTGTAACAGTGGGCCAGCTGGGCGTACAGGGTGCACTGGCTTCCCTGCTGAAGGATGCCATCAATCCTAACCTGGTACAGACACTGGAAAACACACCTTGCCTTATTCACGGCGGCCCGTTTGCAAACATTGCACACGGCTGCAACAGTGCTGTGGCCACAAAGCTGGCAATGAAGCTGGGCGACTATGTGGTAACAGAAGCAGGCTTCGGTGCTGACCTGGGCGCAGAAAAGTTCCTGGACATCAAATGCCGTATGAACGGTCTTTCACCTAATGCTGTGGTTATCGTAGCCACAATCAGGGCACTGAAACACCACGGTGGTGTGGCAAAGGCTGACCTGAACAGCGAAAACCTGGAAGCACTGGCAAAAGGCCTGCCAAACCTGGGCAGACATATCCACAACATCAAGGACAACTTTGGTCTGCCATGTGTTGTTGCACTGAACAGCTTCCCTACAGATACAGAAGCTGAAAGACAGGCTGTATATGCATACTGTGCTGAAATGGGCGTGGACTGCGCACACAGTGAAGTATTTGCAAAAGGCGGCGAAGGCGGCATAGAGCTGGCAGAAAAAGTGCTGGCAGTAATGCAGGACAACACAGAAATCAACTTTACATACGATGCTGACCTGACAGTGGATGAAAAAATAAAGGCTGTATGTACAAAGATTTACGGTGCAGATGATGTGACTTTTGCAAAATCAGCACAGACAATGCTGAAAACACTGAAGGCAGCAGGCTATGACAGACTGCCTGTATGTATTGCAAAGACACAGTATTCCTTCTCTGACAATGCTTCCCTGCTGGCAGCACCGGAAGGCTTTACAATGAATGTACGTGAACTGAGACTTTCTGCAGGTGCAGGCTTTGTAGTGGCAGTAATGGGCGAAATTATGACAATGCCTGGTCTGCCAAAGGCACCGGCCGCACTGAACATTGACATTGATGAAAACGGCGTTATCAAAGGTCTGTTCTGATTTATGATACAAATTTACCGGGCGGTTTTATCAGCTGCCCGGTTTTTTTGTCTTGTTTTTGGTGCCCTGAATGTGTTAAACTGAAACCAATAAAAACACTGTGAGAGGAAACGAAAAATGGAAATCAGATATCTGAACGAACAGCAGGTCAATGAAATGCTGGATATGAAAAACTGTATTGAGCTGATGAAAGGTATTTTCACAGCCTTTGCAGAGGGCAAAATGGAAAACAAGCTGCGCAGCGTATTCCCTGTAGATACCGGCAAGGTATTCGGTATAATGCCGGCAGTTATCCCTACAGAGGAAGTGTGCGGTGCAAAGCTGATTACCGCTTTCCACACAAACCACGCAAAAGGGCTGCCAAGCCATCTGGGCATTGTGGCCGTGTTCTCCAACGATGACGGCCAGCTGCAGGGCATCTGTGACGGCACTGCCATCACAGCTATCCGCACCGGTGCGGTAAGTGCCCTGGCTACAGACCACATGGCAAGAAAAGACAGCAGCACCCTGTGCCTTATCGGCGGCGGTGTGCAGGCAACAATGCACCTGGATGCAATCACCCTGGTAAGGGATATAAAGAAAGTGACAATCTGGTGCCCTACCCTGGCAGAAAGCGAAAAATTCTGTGAAAAGCACAGGGAAAGATATCCTGAAATTGAATTTGTGGCATACGAACAGTGCAAAGATGCTGTGGCAGAGGCAGATATTGTATGTACAGTGACACCAAGCAGCACACCTGTGCTGATGGGCCGGTGGATAAAACCGGGCACACACATCAATGCAGTGGGTGCATGCAGCAAAACAGCAAGGGAGCTGGACAGCGAATGTACAGCAAAAGCCAGATTCTTCTGTGACAACTACGATTCCTGCAGAAACGAAGCCGGCGACTATCTGTTCCCTCTCAACGAAGGTCTGATTACAGAAAAACATCTGCTGGGAGACCTGGCAGAGGTTGTGAGCGGCAAAGTGCAGCCAAGGCTGACCGATGCAGATATTACAGTATTTGAATCCCAGGGTCTGGCCTGTGAAGACGTGGTATGCGCCGCCTGGCTGCTGAAGCAGTAAACAAAAAAATCAAAGCCGGTCATCTGACCGGCTTTTCCTATTGTATAACGAAAACCACCGGCTGTGCCGGTGGTTCAAAAGAGCTTTAGCGGTGAGTATAAAAAGTAACTCCTTTTGATGTAAAATAGACTTGCGGTCTGGCAACTGCAAGGACATCAAAAGGAGGACATTCAAATGAAT
>JAFQAF010000151.1 GCA_017400025.1 Oscillospiraceae bacterium | reverse complement strand
GGAAGTTAACGTAGTTAAGCTCCATCAGCCAGTCAGCATTGTTCAGCATAAGAGCTTTGCCTTCAGAGAAATCCAGAAGTTTTCTCATTGTAACCTTGAATTTTTCACCGTTGGCATCAATTTCTTCTCTGGACATAATACGGCGCATATCAGCTTTACCTGATGGGTCGCCGATCATACATGTGCCGCCGCCGATAAGAGCGATAGGTCTGTGGCCGTACATCTGCATGTATCTCATAACAAGCAGCTGCAGGAAGTGACCAACGTGCAGGCTGTCTGCAGTAGGGTCAAAACCGATATAGAAAGATATTTTTTCTTTTGCCAGCATATCGCGTACGATATCAGGGTTTGTAACGTTGTTGATAAGACCTCTTTCTACCAGAAGGTCATAAGCATTATCAGGCAATTTCATACCATTGAATTCCATTATTAAATCCTCCTTAAAAATCTTTTCAGCCGGCGGGCAAAATGGAAATAAAAAAACGCCGCCTGCCGTTTATGGCAGAGGGCGTTAAAAATAACACGGTACCACCTCTGTTTACGGAAAATCTCACGATAAACCGTCTCACAAAGTTCAAAGACTTCTGTTCTGTAACGGGAATTCCCGTCGGCGCCTACTGTTATTTCGGGCCGCCGCTCAAAAGGGTATTCGCCGGAAACTCAAAGTTGTGCTTTCACCAACCGCACTCTCTCTTTACCGCACTTTTCCGGTTACTTGGCTTTGTCATAGCGTTTTCTGTATGTATCAAATAATAGCATTTTGATAATTTATTGTCAACTGTTTTTTGCTGCAGATATCATTTCCCGGGCATTGAGAAGAGATGTCTGTGTAATGTTTTCCCCGGAAATAATTCTTGCAATCTCGCGCACTCTTTCTTCATCCGAAAGCGCTTTTACAGAAGTATATGTTGAATCCAGTTTTGTGGTCTTCTGTATGAACAGATGTGTATCTGCAAAGGCAGCAATCTGCGGAGAATGTGTTACACAAAGCACCTGTTTACCTGCTGAAGTCTGCTGCAGCAGTTTACCTATCTTCATTGCAGCAGCACCAGATACACCTGTATCAATTTCGTCAAATATAAGTGTATGTGTGTCTTCTTTTTCTGCAAGAACACTCTTTATTGCCAGCATTATTCTTGAAAGTTCGCCGCCTGAAGCTATTTTTGCCAGCGGTTTTGCAGTTTCCCCCTTATTGGTTGATATAAGGAATTCTATATTGTCCTGGCCGTCAGCAGCAAACTGCTTTTTGTCACACTGCAGATAAAGCTGTACAAATGGCATATTGAGAAATTCGAGGGATTTTTTAATTTCACCGGACAGCTTTTCAAACACTTCTTTTCTGTTTGCAGTAAGTCTGTCTGCAGAGATTGTAAGTTTATCGAGCAGCATCTGTCTTTCGTCATAAAGCGCTTCCAGTTTTTCCCGTGCAAACTCAATTTTTTCAAGTTCCTGTTTGCTGCTGTTATAAAATTCCAGCACATCTTCCACTTCAGGACCATACTTTCTTTTCAGTTTATAGTAAACATCCAGACGGGCCTCAATTTCATCTATAGAAGAAATATCCACATCAAAATCATCTATGAAATTCTTGAGCTCAAAACCTGCGTCCTGTGCAATAGCTGCTGCATCATTCAGTTTTTCACTGATAGCGCCCAGAGTTTCAGAAAAACTGCTTACATAATCAGTGTGGCCTGCAGCCTCCTGCAGTGCAGACAAAGCACCAAGATTTTCATCATCACCAAAAAGGTAAGAATAAGCATCTGTAAGGGAAGAAATTATATTTTCAGCGTTTTTTATAAGCTGTTTATCGGAATTCAGCTGTTCCTCTTCTTCAACTGAAAGTGCAGCGTCCTCAATCTCCTGTACCTGGAAAGTAAGCAGATCAAGAGTATCCTGTTTGTTTTTATCAATACTTTCCAGCTCTTTTATCTGTCTGTCAAGGGCAGTATATTCCTTGTAAAACCGGCTGTATGTTGCTTTGATGGCGTTGTCTGTGCCGAAACTGTCCAGTATTCCGATATGTTTGTGCGGTACAAGCAGGCTCTGGCTGTCATGCTGGCCATGTATGTTGATTGCATCACTGAAAAGTGATTTCAGAACCGATACCGGATATGGCACAGAATTTATTCTTGCAGTGCTTTTGCCATCCCGTGTAATCTGTCTGGTAACTATACACTCATCTGCAAGGTCAATATCCATTTCCGCAGCTTTATCAATTATGCTCTGTTCCAGATTTTCAAACACAGCAACAATAGATGCTTTTGCAGCACCTGTTCTCACTATATTCTTTGATATTCTTTCGCCCATAATGGCATTTATGGAATCTATAATAATTGATTTACCGGCGCCGGTTTCACCAGTCAGGCAGGTAAAACCTTCTGAAAAATTAATATGGGCCTTTTCAATAACAGCAACGTTTTCAATTATAAGTTCACAAAGCATAATTTCACCGCTTCAAATTTTACTTGATATAATGTCTGAGTTTATCGCAGAGATTGTGGGCAATTTCCTCAGATTTAACTACGATAAATATTGTGTTTTCGCCTGCAAGAGTGCCGACAACACCTTCCCAGTGAAGATTGTCAAACACTTCACATGCAGCCTGTGCCATAGCTGTATGACATTTTATTACTATGATATTCTGTGCATAATCAACTGTTTTGATTGATTCGGAAAAAATATAGTCAAAACGTGTAAATGTTGCTTTTGTATCCTGAACTATTGTGTTCTGGGCATATTTGTACTCACCGCTGGAGGATACAATTTTAACCAGATTCAATTCCTTGATATCTCTGGAAACTGTAGCCTGTGTAACTTTAAAGCCCTCTTTGTTAAGATAT
>JAFQAF010000150.1 GCA_017400025.1 Oscillospiraceae bacterium | reverse complement strand
CTTTTATATTGCTTTTTCTTGTGTCCAGTATTTCAAGATACACTTCGTCCATAGGTGTTTCACCCAGAACTTCATAGTTTATCTCGTCCACAGCGAAAATGCTCTGTTTTTCTTCATCGTGTTCGTCCCAGATGTCGCCTACCAGCTGCTCCAGAATATCTTCCAGAGTGATTATACCCAGCGTGCCGCCGTATTCGTCGGTAACCACTGCCATGTGCACCTTTTCTTTCTGCAGCAGATGCATAATATCTATAATCTTTTTCTTTGGCGGAACATAGAGACAAGGCTTGATAAGGCTTTCCACAGGGGATTCAATACCCTTTATAACTGCGGCAAAAAAGTCTTTCTGGTTGATAAAGCCTATGATTCTGTCCACAGAATTTTCATATACAGGCATACGGCTGTAATTGTATTTCAGGAACATTTCCAGCACTTCTTCCCTGTCTGCTTCCACGTCAATGGCGCATATGTCCACACGGGGAGTAACAATTTCATCTGCGGAAATATCATTGAATTCAATGGCAGACTGCACCAGTTCTGCTTCGTCTTCTTCCAGAACACCTTCATCTTCAATTTCGTCGATAATTGTCATCAGTTCCTGTTCTGTGACAGACGGTGTTTCATCTGAAGGGGTTTTCATAATAAGTTTTTTCAGCAGTTCAAGCAGCTTTACAGCCGGTGTAAACAGAGTCACCACCATGTGCAGAGGCTTCTGAACTATTTTTATAAATTTTTCTGCATTTCCTGCTGCAAAGCTTTTTGGCAGAACTTCGCCGAAAATAACCAGCAGTACGGTGATAACTGCTGTGGCAGCACCAACGCCGCCTTCGCCCAGGATAGCAGTGAAAACTACAGTTGTCAATGAGGCCGATAAAGTATTTACAATATTGTTTGATATCAGCAGGGCAGACAGTGTATTGTCATATCTGTCTATCAGTTTCAATGCCCCGGATGCCTTTTTGTCCCCGTCTTCTGACTGGTTTTTCAGCCTTACCCTGTTTGCAGCGGTAAGTGCTGTTTCAGAAGCCGAAAAAGTGGCAGATAATGCAATCAATATAACTAAAATAAAAATCGTCGACCGGTAACCGTCCATAATAAATTAAATCTCCTTTAAAAAATAAAAATAATATGTAAATGATAAGTATATTACATATTAAATGTGAAAAAATAGTGAAAGTTTGTGCTGTGCATCAGTAAAATTTATTTTACACATTGCGCAGTTGTAAAAACAAACGGAATATAGTATACTATAAACTGATTTATTACGCAATATTATTTTGTGGAGATTTAAAATGAAAAAAATAAAGGCCTACATTACTGACCAGACAGCCAGCTATACAATTGCACTGTGCGCTGCTGTGGCACTTTTTCTGGGATTGAGCAACCTGGATATAGTAGCAATGGTATGGAACAGGATAATAAGTGTTTTTTCACCGTTTATATATGCTTTTGCTCTGGCATTCATACTGAACAGACCTGTTATGTGGTTTGAAAAAAAGGTGTTTACCCACCCTAAATATTCAAAGCCGCTGTCTATTCTGGTGGTGTATATTATAGCCATCACCGTGGTTACAGGGCTGCTGCTGGCTGTTATTCCTCAGCTGGGTCTCAGTATTTCATATATTATAGACACCTTGCCGGAATTCCTGCGCAGGATTTATGCAGAACTGATGGTACTGGTAAACAGATTCCACTGGAGCCGTGACCTGATTATATGGCTGGAAGATGTGTGGGCCAAAGTGCTGCAGACTATCACGGAATTTTCCTTCACCGCCATACCGGAAGTTATTACCTTTTCTTTTTCACTTGGCAGTGGTATAATTAAAATACTGATGATTCTGATTATATCTGTATATATGGTGGCAGGGAAGGACAAGCTGAAATTCCAGATGAAAAAAACCGTATATGCTGTTTTTTCCAAACCGCGTGCAGACAGGCTGGTTGGCCTTGCGCACCGTGCAGACAAAATATTTGCCGGCTTTATTATAGGCAAACTGGTAGACAGTACGATAATCGGCATAATGTGTTTTGCAGGTATGCTGTTCATATACCCGGACTACACCGTTCTTTTTGCGGTGGTTATAGGTATTACAAATATGATTCCGTTCTTCGGCCCGTTTATAGGCGCTATTCCGTGTATTTTCATTCTGGTTATGGTCAGCCCCCTGACAGCTGTTGTTTTTGCGGTGTTTGTTTTCCTGCTGCAACAGTTTGACGGAAACATCCTTGGCCCGAAAATCCTGGGCGATTCCCTTGGTCTTCCGCCTATCTGGGTGCTGGTAGGTATCCTGGTGGGCAATGGCCTCTTCGGCCTGGTGGGTATGCTGATAGGCGTGCCGGCATTTGCTGTGCTTTACAGTATCGTCAGCGAACATATTGCCTGGAGCCTGAAAGGCAAAGGTCTTGAAGCCAATACAGAAACATTTGACATAGATTACAGTAAAGGCGTTGAAAACGATGCAATTTAAAAGAAAATTCAAAAAATATGCCATAGCGCTGGTTCTGCTGGTGGCTGCGGCATTTACCACAATTTTTATAAAGGACACTGTGGATTCCATGAATCCTGAAATTTCTCTGCCTTCAATCAGTGTAAATGTAGGGTACAATCCGCCGTATGTTGTGCGTGCAGGCTACACCTGGAAATTCGGTCTCAAGACAGTGCGCTCACCTTATGTGCGGTCTACTGATGCTGCCCTCATGGTTACAGACTGTCACCCCGGCGAAAATATAGTTATAAACTTTTCTGCACCTTTTGAATATATAAACCTATATCAGTCAGAGGGTCTGGCCACTGAGGACTATACAGCCCTTTACACCTGGACAACACCTGAAAAAGAGGGTATATATGTTTACAAAATAGAAGCCTTTTTTGAAAAAGGTGATATCACACATTACTTTGCCCTTGAAGTAAAAGAAAACAATGTAATGTCATAACAGCTGTTGTTTTATATCCGTAGTACATATGATAAACTTGTTTTTTGAAAACAAAATGTAATTTTTTGCAGTATAACTACGAAAAGTAATATTTTTACCCCCTCCGTAAAGTAAACGGAGGGGGTTTTGCATTTATTCTGCCATTGTTGAACACTTGCGGCCTTTTTCTGCCAGCCAGTTTTTACCGTCAATTATTCTGTTCACCATCATTGAACACACTGTGTCACCGCATACGTTCAGGCAGGTGGCAGGCGGGTCTACCAGGAAACCTATGGTGGCTATAAGAGGAAAGGCCTCCGGCGGGAAATTCATCAGTGATACTATCAGCATTTCACCTACCAGACCTCCGCCGGGCACACCGGACAGCACCACGCCGCTGAGTATGGCTATAACTACCGATAAAGCGTACACCTCAATACCGCTGAATTCCTTGCCGAAAATACCGTACAGAAATGCAATTTTCAGTATGGCAGCCAGCACACTGCCGTCCATATGCATTGTGGCACCTATTGGCAGTACAATACCGCTGATATCCTTTGATACGCCCATGTTGTCTGCTGCTTCAAAATTCACCGGCAGTGTGGCTATACTGCTCTGTGTTGCCAGCGAAGTTAGGGCAGG
>JAFQAF010000149.1 GCA_017400025.1 Oscillospiraceae bacterium | reverse complement strand
GCGCTATATCAAGGGCATGAATGAAGATGAGCTGATGAAAAAAATGAACCGTGACACCAGATATTACCTGCGCTACCCTGAAAAGAAAGGCGTTGTGTGCAAAAATCTGGGGCTGGACGGTCTTGAGGATTTCTACAGAATATATTCCGCCACTGGTGAAAGACAGCACTTCACAGTGCGCCCAAAGGAATACTTTGTAAAAATGCTTACCGGCCTGGGTGACAACTGCAGACTTTATATGTGCTATTCACCTGACGGCGAAGCCCTGTGCGGCGGCGTGGCCGTACAGTATGCCGGCACAACCAGCCATGTTTACGGCTGTTCCAACGATAAACTGCGCAACCTGCGCCCTACTTACCTGCTGCAGAAATATCTGATGCTGTGGGCACTGGAAGGCGGCTGCCATACCTACGATATGCAGGGTGTTGCAACAAGACCGGAAGACGGCGAAGCTCTGTACAGAATTCTTGATTTCAAATCAAACTTTACAGGCGAAGTGGTGGAAACTGCCGGTGAGTTCAAAATCACTTTTGACGGCATGTATGAAAAGCTGATTGATACCGCACTGAAAATCCGCACAAAAATCAAAAAGCGCAAATAATCATTGCAAAATATTTGACAAATTGCAGTGTTGGTTGTATAATTTTCATTAATATTGATAAAGGCTATGAAGAGAAGAGTAACTGGTCAGATATGTCAAAGAGAGCCCGGGCAGCTGAAAACGGGTACAGAAGGGACCGGCGAATATGGTCTCGGAGCTGCGTACCGAAGCATTTTGCCAAGGCTACGACGGGTTCGCCCGTTACAGTGACAGGCTATCGGTTTTTCCTGTAGTCTATAAGGCTTGCCCCGCAAGGTGCAGGTGAATTAGGGTGGTAACACGAAGTTTATTATACTCTCGTCCCTGAATTTTTTCAGGAACGGGAGTTTTTTTATTTTCTCTCTTTCTGAAAATAACAATATGTCAATAAAAATATATAATAATTGAGGAGAAAATTATGGAAAGAAAAAAATTCTATATAACTACACCGATTTATTATCCATCTGATAATCTGCATATCGGCCATAGTTATACAACAGTAGCCTGCGATGCTCTGGCAAGATACAAACGCCTGCAGGGCTATGACGTAATGTATCTGACAGGTACAGACGAACACGGCCAGAAAATTCAGGACAAGGCAGCAGCAGCCGGCAAAACACCTATCCAGTATGTTGATGACATCGTTGTAGGCATCAAGGAACTGTGGAACCTGCTGGACATCAGCTACGACAGATACATCCGTACAACTGATGACTACCACGTGGAAGCTGTACAGAAAATCTTCAAACAGCTGTATGACAAAGGCGATATCTACAAAGGTTTCTATGAAGGTATGTACTGCAAACCTTGCGAAACATTCTGGACACAGAGTCAGCTGGTTGACGGCAAATGCCCTGACTGCGGCAGAGATGTATATGCAGCAAAAGAAGATGCATATTTCTTCAAACTTTCCAACTACGCTGACAGACTGCTGAAACTGTATGAAGAAAACCCAAAATTCATCCAGCCTGAAGCAAGAAAAAATGAAATGATCAGCTTTATCAAACAGGGCCTGCAGGACCTGTGTGTTTCCAGAACAACTGTTAAATGGGGCATCCCTGTAACATTTGACCCTGACCACACTGTTTATGTATGGGTTGACGCTCTGTCCAACTATATCACAGCCCTGGGCTATGAAAACGACAAATACAACGACTATGACAAATACTGGCCTGCAGATATCCACATGGTTGGCAAGGAAATTCTCCGTTTCCACACAATCATCTGGCCTGCAATGCTGATGGCCCTTGACCTGCCTCTGCCAAAGAGAGTATTCGGCCACGGCTGGCTGCTGCTGGAAGGCGGTAAAATGAGTAAATCCGTTGGTAACGTAGTAGACCCTGTTGTTCTGTGCAAACGCTATGGTGTTGATGCAGTGCGCTACTTCCTGCTGAGAGAAGTTCCATTCGGCAATGATGGTGTTTATACAAACGAAAGCCTTATTGCACGTATCAACTCTGACCTGGCAAATGACCTGGGCAACCTGGTATCCAGAAGCGTTGCTATGATTGAAAAATACTTTGACGGCACTCTCCCTGCTGACAGAGAACATGACGAACTGGACAATGACCTGGTGGCACTTTGCGAAGGCCTGACAGAAAAAACAGAAAAATACATGGATGACCTGTCTATCCCACAGGCACTGGCAGAAATCTTCAAGGTTGTTCAGAGAGCAAACAAATACATCGACGAAACACAGCCTTGGGTGCTGGCAAAAGACGAAAGCAGAAAAGCACGTCTGGCTACAGTTCTTTACAACCTGGTGGAAGCACTGCGTTTTGTAAACACACTGCTGCAGGCTTACCTGCCTAACACTACACCAAAAATTTCTGCACAGCTGGGCTTTACTGCAGAAGACCTGACATACGAAACACTGGCTAAATTCGGCTGGCTGAAAAACGTTACAGTTAAAAAAGGCGATGTAATCTTCCCAAGAATTGACGCTGAAAAAGAACTGGCTGCAATCGCAAAGGAAGAAGCTGAAAAGAAAGCTGCAAGAGAAGCCGCAAAAGCAAAAGAAGAAGCCAAGGCAGCAGAAGCTGAAGAAGAAAAAATGGCAGAAATCACATACGATGATTTTGCAAAAGTAAACCTTATTGTTGGTGAAGTAAGAGACTGTGCAGCAGTACCAAAAGCTGACAAACTGCTGAACCTGACAATCTGGGACGGCAAGAGAGAAAGAACAATCCTTTCCGGTATCCACGAATGGTACGAACCGGAAGACCTGAAAGGCCACAAAGTTGTGATTGTAGACAATCTTGCACCAAGAAAAATGCGCGGTTTTATCAGCGAAGGCATGGTGCTTTCCGCAGATACACCGGACGGCGGTGCACAGGTAATTTTCGTTGACGAAATGACACCTGGCTGCAAAGTAAGATAATATATAATACAATTATCACACCCACAGCGCTTGCTGTGGGTGTTTTATTATATAAACTGCAATAGTAACCCCCCGGCAAAGCCGGGGGTTCTTCATATGCGGGCAAAGCCCTATGATACTAGCAGCATCTTAAGATGCATGACGGTCTGACCACTGCGAAAGACTATTACTTACTACCCGTAAACGGGTCTACCTATTCTTTGAGTGTCATTTGGTCATTTACTTAGTCTTCTTTTAATTGGTTTTGTATATACTCTGCTATTCGTTTTGTGTTTTTACCTGCTGTATCT
>JAFQAF010000148.1 GCA_017400025.1 Oscillospiraceae bacterium | reverse complement strand
TTTCGGCTTCCGAGGGCTTATGGCAAATATGGAAATCAGAAACCCATGGGAAAAACAGCCGGTGTATGTGATAGAAGACTATGTGGATACCCTGGATTTCAAAGTGTACAAAGATACCCTGCCGGTTTATATCAGCCACCTCACCGGCCGGAACACAGACACAGAAAACTATACCTTTGAACACACAGAAAAGAAAAGCCCCCTGATGGAATACCACCAGTTTCTCCAGGCACCGCTGCCGGACTGCAGCGGCCCTATGCTGCGTATAACAGTGGCAAAGCCGGCGGGCATACTGTATGATTACTGCCTGGACAGCATGCTGAACGAGTATGAAAAGGTGAATAAAAAATGGTACAGGGACAATCCCTATTATTATGAAGAAATCCCGGCCCGGGACTGGCAGGCAGAAAAAGCCTGGCGTCTTGCTGGCGGCAATTACAATAAAACACCACGATACATTGCCGCATACGGCAGCTATATCCTCTGTGTGCAGACTGATATTGATATGACAGCGGATATGATACACACTGTGGCAGAAAAAATCAGCCGGACTGATTTTTCACGGTATTAACATATCTGGGTAATAGTATAATAACTGAAGAATATACTGTTACTGAAATACAAATGGAGGATTATATATGAAAAAATTAATTGCAGTTTTGCTGGCAGTGTCCATCTGTTTTTCACTGGCCGGCTGTAAACAGGATACACCTCCGGCCGGGGGCGGCACAGGCGGCCGGCCTGCACACAGCACAGAGGAACAGCAGGAAACACCCCGGTATGACGTGGAACTGTATGCCCTGCTGGAAAAGCTGGTGGAAACAGTACAGCCCGGCACAGCAGGCTCATCGCTGAAGGCTGTCTATGCCGCAAAGGACCTGCTGGACTGGGTAAAGGAAAACCGCCCGCAGCCGCAGACAGTGGCAGACACAGTGGCATATTTCTATGAAAACAGCGGCCTTGCAGAAGAAGCTGCCCGGGCTTTCGGCTATATCAGAGATGTTTTCACATCACTGCTGGAGTCTGACACAGCAAAATCCCTGCTTGATATGGTGGGAATGGTCATAGAGGATTTTGAGGTACCGCAGGAAGTTACAGAACGGATAGACAATATCCTCACAGAAGCAGAAAAATATTACAACGAACACTTTTCAGAATAATTTACCGTAAAAAAACACTGTACAGCCCACCGCTGTACAGTATTTTTTTATCTGTATTCAATTATGTTTGTTACAGGTATCAGATTTTCTGTGCCGCTGTGGTAATCTTCCGGCGTGATAAGTGCATAGTGGATATCGTACACAGTGTAGAAATCCTCTGCAACCGGTACTTTGTCATATCCTGTCTGCACTATATAATATCCGCTTTCCTCTGAATATAAATATGGCATTTCGCAGAAATCCGGGGCAGGGGACAGTGTATCTGTTTCAAAGTCATACACATAATTTTCCCCCGGCATATTGTTGTAATATTCAAAGGACAGAAACGCATATCGCCCTGTGATAAAATTTACCGCCACATAGCCGTTTTTCAGCATCCGGGCATCCTTTACCACTTCCACTGTGGTTTCTTCCTGCTTTTCAAGGTCATATATTTTTATACTGCCGTTTGTATCGTAGGGGTTGTACAGCTTTCCGTCACACATACTGTACCACAGATTTGATGTGGTAAACAGCGGTTTTCTCTCCAGTGTTTTCATATCCAGCAGTTCTATGCCGGTTTTGAATTCACGGTTGCCGTCCTTATCTGTTTTATAATATGTTACCTCTGTCACCAGGCTGTTTCTGTATCCGCAGATAATATCCACTGCGGCCTGCTGTGGTGTGTACACCTTTTTAATTTCCATATTTTCCTGGTTTACAGCGTATATATGGGATGTGCTTTCTGTCACTTTTCCATTTTCATACACCAGTTCACTGCCGGTAAAATACAGCCATTTGCCGTCAGACACCACCGCGGAGTCCATATCCGGCTCAATATTTCTGCCCAGTCTGCAGGCCTGCAGCAGTTTTCCGTCCATATCATACTGGTACAGCACTGCTTCGTCTTCTTCCTCTTTCATACCCAGGGGTGCCCCGTGGGAATAATGGTACAGATACCCATCCCGCACAAATATGCCGGTCACCACCTCGTGGGCTATTTCCACTGCGGTGTCACCGCCCAGAGGTTTTCTTGTGGCAGCGGCAATATCGGTATAAAGTATATCCGCACTGCCGTCTGTATGGCGCAGCAGCTCATACCGGCCGCCCGGTGCCGGCTGAATATACCCGGCTATGTATTCGCACACTGTGCGGTAATTATCTGCCGCCGGCACTTCTCTTTCCTGCTGTACAGTTTCACTGCCGCAGCCTGCCATAATCACGGCAAGCAACAAAATAAATAATTTTTTCATACTGACTCCCTATATATTGTTTTCTGGTTAGTATTGGCTGAACAGACTGCCGAAGCCGCCGGTGTGTATCACAAGGCTGTCGCCGTCGATTCTGCCTTTTTTCACCATATCCTTATAGCCGTACATCAGCTTGGAGGTATACACGTTTTCAATGTAAATACCCTCTGTGCGCACAAAGTCCAGCACTTCCTGCTCGCTTTCGGGTGTATTGCAGGACCAGCCCCGGCCCATATAGTCTTCCACTATATCAGCGGCTTCTTCCACGCTGTATTCAAAAGGCAGGCCGGTTATTTCTTCCACTTCCTTTATGGTCTTTTCAATGTGTTCAGTCAGTACGGTTTTTGTATCCTCCACACTGATGATATGCACAGTGAAAGGGAAACCCATCAGCGCATTGCCGTACACCAGACCGGTGGCTATGCCGCCGTTGCCGCCCGGGGCAAATATGTGTTTGATATCCAGCCCTTCTTTTTCACACTGGTCCACCAGTTCAATTATGGCATTCACATAGCCCAGTGCACCGTGACCGGTGGTTGCACCATTGCGGATAAGATAGGTTTTTTCGCCTTTTTCCTCCTGCTGTTTCACCACTGTGTGCACATATTCTTCCCTTATGCTGCTGTCCACAGCGCCCATA
Organism: Oscillospiraceae bacterium; assembly: GCA_017400025.1. The sequence continues at coordinate 4,456 of JAFQAF010000148.1, read as the reverse complement.
TATATTCTTTCCACACCCAGCAGGTCGTTCAGCAGGGCATTGCCCACAGAGCTTTCCGGCTTTTCGCTGTTGTGTACTATCAGACACCTCATTCCGGCCCTTGCTGCAGATGCCGCCGCCAGGGAACACAGGTTGCTCTGGCCGTTGCCGCTGGCCAGCACTGTGGTGCAGCCTTCTGCCTTTGCCCGGCCTATAATGTATTCCATACATCTCACTTTGTTGCCGCCACTGCCTATACCGGTCAGGTCGTCACGTTTTATATACATTTTGCCCTTTGCACCCACCAGCTTTTCTGTGTTTTCCAGTCTCATCACAGGTGTGGGCAGAGGTGCCAGCTTTTCTCTTGGTATATTTTTCATCACTTCGCGCAGTGTCATACAGATACCTCCCGGTGTTTTTATTTTTATTGTAAGCGGAGCTTTCCACAAAATCAATATCATATTGTTAATTTTTGATATAAGTGATAGAATAATAGTATTAAATTGAGATAAATGGAGAAAAATGAAAAAACAGCCTTTAAAATACCGCCTGAACGTAATAGGCGGTGCACTTGTGATTTTTTTATGCATCAGAACATACATCCCTGTTTTTGCACAGAGGGCAGGCCTTGACAAAAACTTTACCCTCTGGCTGCTGGTGTGCTGTGCTGCCCTGGCTCTTTCCTGCCTTGTGCCCATAGCCTTTATAGAAAAAATGTGTGATTTCCACCCCTTCCTTTTCGGGGAAAAGCGCTGGAATATCACCGGCCTTTCGCTGGTTATGCACAGTATGCTGCTTTTTATCGGGGCAGCTGTGGTAAACGGAATTATACTTATGCCGCTGGAAAAAGCCGGTATAGTTTTCCCTCAGCAGACACTGCAGCAGACAGACAATATCTTCACACTGGTACTGTATTTTGTATTCACTGCAGTGGTGCCGGCTGTCTGTGAGGAACTGTTTATCCGCGGCTATGTGCTGAATATGCTGCGCCCCTACGGCACACGTTTTGCTGTAATGGCATCAGCCTTCATATTTATGATTATGCACACCCAGGTGCAGAGCTTCCTGCCGGTACTGTGTGCCGGTGTACTGCTGGCCTGTATATATGTGCTTACAGACAATATATATCTTTCAATGCTGCTGCATTTTATAAACAATTCCTATTCATTTATAATGATGTATGCCCTGCAGGGCATAAACGGTATTTCTTCCGTGGGTTTTGCCTCATTTATACTGGCACTTATTATGGCCACAGGCCTTGCGGCAGAAATGCATCTGCGCAGAAAGCAGGTGAATGTTTTTGCCCCGCTGGAAAAAGGTGCAGAAAAAAATGCAAAATTTATTACACTGTTCAAAAGCCCTGTGCTGATACTGGCAATGGTCTGCTGTTTCCTTACAATCGGCAGCCAGCTGTTTATTGACCTGGGCCTTTAAAGGAGATTTATGGCACACAGAGATTTTATGCTGCGCGCAATAGAACTGGCACAGAAAGCCGCCTCAATGGGGGAAGTGCCGGTGGGTGCAGTGGTGGTAAAAGACAACAGAATAGTGGGGGAAGGCTGGAATTTCCGCGAAACACAGCAGTCCGCCCTTGGCCATGCCGAAATAATGGCCATAGACAATGCCTGCAGAACTCTGGGCACCTGGCGCCTGGAGGACTGTACCATTTATGTGACTATGGAACCCTGTGTAATGTGCGCAGGTGCAATCATAAACAGCCGTATGAAAAGGGTGGTTTACTCCCTGATAGATTTCAAGGCAGGGGGCTTCGGCGGCATAACAGATTTAAACCGGGTGGGGCTGAACCACACTGTGGACACTATTATGGGCGTATGCGAAATGGAAAGCGCCCGGCTGGTGGATAAATTTTTCAGGGAACTGCGTGAAAAAAGAAAATAACACATCGCCTGCCGCAGGAGAATGAAAACAGCACAGACTTGCTTTTAATACTATATGTAAAAATATATATGACAAATCCCCTTTTGCAGGGGATTTGTCATTTTATGTGAAAAATGATTAAAAAACTTTGTTATTTTTGTAACAATATTGAATGCCTTTGAGTTAAATTTTATTGAAATATGGCACATATCGTGATATAATTAACATTAGTCTGACAAGACTTTTTTACAATTAAGGCAAAACTTTCTGAAAGTATTTATATTTGAAAGGGGATTAAATATGAAAGACTATTTAACAATTGTAAATGTTGTAGGTCGCGAAATTCTTGACTCCCGCGGCAACCCAACAGTAGAAGCAGAAGTAACACTGGCTGACGGCACAGTAGGCCGCGGTATGTCTCCATCCGGTGCTTCCACAGGTATCTTTGAAGCTCTGGAACTCCGTGACGGCGACAAATCCAGATACATGGGCAAAGGCGTTACAAAAGCTGTAGAAAACGTAAACACAGTTCTGGCTGACACAGTTATCGGTATGGATGCTTCTGACATCTACGCTATCGACGCTGCTATGATCGCTGCAGACGGCACAAAAGGCAAAAACAACCTGGGTGCAAACGCTATCCTGGCTGTTTCCATCGCTGCTGCAAGAGCTGCTGCTGCATCCCTGGACCTGCCTCTGTACAGATTCCTGGGCGGTCTCAACGCAAACAGACTGCCAGTTCCTATGATGAACATCCTCAACGGCGGTGCACACGCATCCAACACAGTTGACATCCAGGAATTCATGATTATGCCTGTTGGCGCTCCAAGCTTCAAAGAAGCTCTGCGCTGGTGTGCAGAAGTTTTCCACAACCTGTCAAAAATCCTGAAAGCTGAAGGTCTGGCAACATCCGTTGGTGACGAAGGCGGTTTCGCACCAAACCTTGCTTCTGACGAAGATGCTCTGAAATACATCTGCAAAGCTATCGAAGCTGCAGGCTATGTACCGGGCAAAGACTTTATGATCGCTATCGACGCAGCTGCATCCGAATGGAAAGGCGAAGTTAAAGGCGAATACGTTCTGCCAAAAGCAGGCACAAAATTCACAACAGAATCTCTGGTAGCATTCTGGAAAGACCTTGCTGACAAATACCCAATCATCTCCCTGGAAGACGGTATGGATGAAGAAGACTGGGAAGGCTGGAAACTGCTCACAGATACAATCGGCGACAAAGTACAGCTGGTTGGTGACGACCTGTTCGTTACAAACACAGAAAGACTGGCTAAAGGTATTGAAGGCGGCAACGCAAACGCTATCCTTATCAAACTGAACCAGATCGGTACTGTTTCCGAAACACTGGAAGCTATCAAAATGGCTCACAAAGCAGGCTTCACAGCAGTTACATCCCACCGTTCCGGTGAAACAGCAGACACAACAATTGCTGACCTTGCTGTTGCTCTCAACACATGCCAGATCAAAACAGGTGCTCCATCCCGTTCTGACCGTGTAGCTAAATACAACCAGCTGCTGAGAATCGAAGAAGAACTGGGCGCATCTGCTGTTTACCCAGGTATGGCTGCATTCAACGTAAAAAGATAATTGAATTGTCATATACAAAAAAGGACCTGTAAAAACAGGTCCTTTTATTTTATAACTCTACGTACAGTCGATTGTTACAGGCAGAAACAGAATGTATAATTATTGTCATAAAATAATTATACGGAGGATAAAAATGAAAAAAGAACCTGTTTTTACACCTATAGACCTGTACAGCTGGAAAAGGGGAGGTATGTTCCGGTATTTTTCCAGAATGGCACCTACGGGATATTCACTTACTTTTAAAGTGGACGTCACACATATGAAAAATATTCTGGATGCGGCAGGGCTTAAATTCTTCCCTGCATATGTCTGGCTTGTTACATTCCTGCTGAACAGACAACAGGAATTCAGAATTGCTGAAAAAGACGGCCAGATTGGTTTTTATGACAGTCTGACCCCACTCTATGCCCATTTTCACAACGATGATAAAACATTTTCACTTATGTGGACAGAATACAGCGAGGATTTTTCAGTTTTTTATACTGATTATATTGAAAATCAGCGGTCATACGGCAAAAACCACGGTGTGCTTTCACAGCCTCATATGACGCCTCCGCCAAATGCCTACACTGTGTCCTGCCTGCCCTGGATAGCATTTAACCATTTTGCAGTACACAATTATGATAACAAACCATACTATTTTCCATCTGTTGAATCCGGCAGAATAACAGAAGAAAATGGCAGGCTGATAATGCCATTGTCCCTTACCTGCCATCACGCCACCACAGACGGCTGGCATATCAGCCGCTTTCTGGAAGAATTCCAGACAGAGGCAGACAGTTTTGAAAAATATATAAGATAAAAAGCCTGTTCTGGCATACGCCTGTAAAAACAGTCAATCCTCCCTGTTAGCTTCTTACAGGGAGGATTTATTTCTGTAACAGTATTATATTGCATCTCTGCCACATCATAGGTGCATATAAATGTCAGTTTATATCTGTTGGGTAAATTTGAATTTGGTGAGCAGATAAAAAAGAATATTATGTTGTGAAAAAGATGT
>JAFQAF010000016.1 GCA_017400025.1 Oscillospiraceae bacterium | reverse complement strand
GGGCTTTACAGCCCTGCCTTCGGAGATTGCTTACAGCCTCAGAAAAGTTTCTTCAGTTCCTCTTCTTTACCCAGCATTTTCAGACACTGGCTGTAAGAGTATTTTTTGTTGTGTGTTGTGACGAAATCGCTCTTTAAAAATTCCAGAGCATAGGTTGCATAGCAGGCAGCGCCTGTCTGCAGTGCATCTTCGTCAAGGTCAAACCGTTCGTTGTGGTTTGCAGCACCTGTGCCCTTTTCAGGGTTGTGCACACCCAGGAAACCGAAGCAGCCCGGCCAGATTTTCAGATACTGTGAGTAGGATTCAGAGCCCATCAGCGGCTCAACCTGTGTCACATTTTCTTCACCTATATCTTCAGCAAACACTTTTCTGGCAAAGGATGCACATTCAGGGTCGTTTACTGTGGCATAGCCCGGAGGGCCGAAATCATTGAAGGTAGCCTTGCAGTGGTAGGCTTCGCAGGTTTTTTCCACCAATTCCTTCAGTTCTTTTCTGAAAACCTCTACAGATTCATCATCGTAATATCTCATTGTGCCGGCAAAGTTCAGTGTCTGGGGGATAACATTGCGCTGTATGCCGGAATTCAGCTTACCTATGGAGTAGGTTGCCGGGGTGAAAGGATTCACCTTTGTCAGACGCAGGCTCTGCATTCTCATATAAATTGCCAGGAAGCAGTCTATAGGGTTTTCTGCCTGGTCCGGACGTGAGCCGTGGCCCCCTGCACCTTCAATAGTGATGTCAAAGGCAAAGGCACCGGCCAGGGCGTTGGTGTCATTTACAGCCACCTTGCCTGTTTCAAGAGGCAGCTGTGTGTGCATGCCGAAGCAGGAATCCACATTGATGCCGTTCTTTTCCATATAGGCGAAAATGTATTTCACACTGCCGGCCATCTCTTCCCCTCTTTCAAAGCAGAGGATAACAGTGCCTTCAATTTCATCTTTCTTTTCCAGCAACACCTTTGCAGCGCCCAGCAGGGCTGCGGTGTGGGCATCGTGGCCGCAGGCGTGCATCAGCCCTTCGTTTTTGGACCATACACAGCGTGTGCCGTTGAGGTTTTCCTTTTCCAGCACCGGCAGGGCATCACAGTCTGCACGCAGCAGCACGGTTTTTCCGTTGTCCTTCGGGCCTCTGATATATGCCAGCACGCCGCCGTTTTCAACTTCTGTGTATTCAATACCCATTTTGTCCAGTTCGGCCATTATAAACTTTACAGTTTCATATTCCTGGCCGGAAAGTTCAGGATTTTCGTGCATATGGCGTCTTACACCCACCATATAGTCCTGATATTTCTTTGCAATATCAATATTTTTCATATATGTACTCCCTCTCTGTGCAAACCGGGATTAAAGGCCTGTCCAGCCTATTGCGCCCAGGATGTAAAGTGCCACGTAGCCGTAAAGCAGCATGATGATAATGAAAGGCATAATCCATTTCAGCCATTTGCTGTATGGAACGCCTGCAACTTCCAGACCGCCTACCAGCATACCCAGTGTAGGAGAAACCATATTTGTAACAGCGTCGCCCACCTTGAAGGCTGTTGCGCCTATCTGGCGGTGAATGGACAGTGCATCACACATAGGAGCGATGATAGGACAGAGGATAGCAACCTTTGCAGATGCAGATGGAATGATGATGTTGATAAGTGTAACAACGATGGCAATACCCACAGCTGCAAGACCAACACCCAGGTTTCTCAGAGGCAGACATGCAACGTAAACGATTGTGTGGATGATGTTGCCGTTGGACATTACAAGAGACATACAGTTGGCACAGCCAATGATAAAGGATACAAATGCCATGCCTGCAACGCCGCCTGCAAATTTCTGGCAGGTTTCATCGATAGAGTAGCCGTGAACGATGCCGATAAGGAAGCCGTAGATAATACACAGTGCAGGAATAACCTCTACGGAATAGCCCAGCATTGTTGTGCAGATAACAGATGTTACAGGCTGTGCAAAGTAAAGCACTGTACACAGAACGTCACGTTTGTCCAGAACTGCTTCTTTCATCTGTACGTTTTCATAGTTTTTGTTCAGCCAGTCTGTGTTGCCCATTGCAGATTTTGTAGGGTCTTTTGAAACTTTCTTTGCATAGCGCCACATCCACAGCATTGTGATGCCGTAGGCAGGCAGGTCCAGCAGCATACGCATGCCAAAGCCGGAGTAAACAGGAATATCCATGGAAAGCTGTGCCAGCATAGGGCCTGTAGGTGAGAAAATACCGCCTACCATACAGCCGATAAGGATAAATGCGCCGCCCAGGATAGGGTCACAGTTCAGTTTCTGTGCAATCATACAGCCGATAGGTACCATAGCCACGCACCAGTCACCACCGGAGAATGTGCCGTAAATACAGAATACCAGTGTCAGCAGAGGCACCAGCACATCTATACCTTTGTCAGACAGTTTGTAGATAGCATAGTCAATAACATTGTCCATTCTCTTTGTGGCCAGAATGATACCGGTGAGACCGCCGGTGGCCAGCAGAGTGGAGATAATAGTACCGGAGTTTGCAATACCTTTTGCTATAAACAGCAGCGCCTGCCATGGGCTTACCGGTGTCTGATAACCAAGGAAGTTGAAAGCGTTGCCGTCAATTTTTCCGGTTACAGGGTCTGTGGCGAACTGCCCTGCCGGAACAACGTATGTCAGCAATGACATAATAAGTATAAGACCCACAATCATAGCCATAAGATGCGGCATCTTAAATTGTTTCTTTTCTTTCATAATATATAGTCCTCCTGTATTATTTGCGGCGGCCCGTCACGCCGCCGGGGCCTGAATCTGACAATATCCTGCC
>JAFQAF010000147.1 GCA_017400025.1 Oscillospiraceae bacterium | reverse complement strand
TGACGTTGCAGTGGAGGGGGAACTGTCCAACTATAAGCAATATCCATCCGGTCACTGCTACTTCACCCTCAAGGATGAAAGGTCTTCGATAAAGGCGGTAATGTTCTCCTCTTATGTTAGAAATATGACATTCAGACCTGAAAACGGTATGAAAGTAATCGTAAGGGGCAGAGTTTCAATTTATGAGCGTGATGGTGCATACCAGCTGTATGTTACCAATATGTTCCTGAATGGGGCAGGTTCTTACCGGCTTCAGTTTGAAAGGATAAAAAACAAGCTGGAAAAGGAAGGGCTGTTTGCGGCTGAACACAAAAAGCCGCTGCCTGGAATGCCTTTTAAAATAGGCGTTGCAACATCTGCAAAAGGTGCAGCTTTTCACGATATTGTCAGTGTTGCACAGAGGCGTTTTCCTTGTGTTGAAATTGTTCTGGCCCCTTGTCTGGTTCAGGGGGATATTGCAGAGACAAGCATAATTAATGCAATACAGAAACTGGACAGCATTCCGGATATTGACGTTATAATTATAGGAAGAGGCGGCGGCAGCAAGGAAGACCTGTGGGTTTTCAACAGTGAAAAAATAGCCAGGGCAGCTTACGCGTGCACAAAACCTACAATCAGTGCTGTAGGCCATGAAATAGATTTTTCCATTCTGGATTTCGTATGTGATGTGCGTGCAGCTACACCTACTGCAGCTGCAGAACTTGCCTTGCCTGATATATATTCTCTGAACATGCACCTTTCCAATATGGAAAAAAATATCAGATTTGCAATAGAAAATAATATAGCAATTAATCAGAATAAGCTTCTTCTGATAGAAAAATCAGATGGATTCAACTCTGTTAAAAATAAAATATCGGGCAGTAGAACTGCACTCGATAACCTGAAAAATAAAATGTCTGCCGCTTTGTCATCCAGAATTTCTTATATGGAGCAGACAGTAAAAGCAAAGACGGAAATACTGGAAAATTTAAGCCCGGTAAACAATCTCAAGCGCGGATATGCGCTGATTTACAAAGAAAATTTATCTGTAAAGCAATATGACTTTACGGTTGGCGAAACGGCTAAAATAGTGACTTTTTCTCAGGAACTTGATTGTGAAATCAAGTCCGTAAAGCCCAGAAAGGTGTAATAAGAAAATGAAACAGACTTTTGAAACTGCTATGGCCAGACTTGAGGAAATATCCCGGATTCTTTCACAGAACAATGTTACATTGGATGAATCACTGAAGCTTTATGCAGAAGGTGTCAAGCTTTTGAATTACTGTAATGACAAACTGAACAAAGCTACACTGAAAATTAAGGATATAGATGGCAATATTCTGGAGGATATGGATTGATGGATACTCGGATTTATTTGGATGCTATAGAGAATGAACTGGAAAAATGTTGCAACGAGTTTTTTTATGAAGACTCCGCCGTTGCGCAGGCTGCCAGATACTCTTTGCTTAAAGCAGGAAAAAGAATAAGGGCAGTCCTGCTGTTTCTCACAGCAGAAATGTGTGATGCAGACTGGAGAGAAAAACTCCGTCTTGCCTGCGCTGTGGAAATGATACACTGCTATTCACTTATACATGATGACCTCCCATGTATGGACAACGATGATATGCGCCGTGGCAAGCCTTCCTGCCACAAGGCTTTCGGCGAAGCTACTGCTTTACTGGCTGGTGATGCTCTGCTGGGCTGCGGGCTGGA
>JAFQAF010000146.1 GCA_017400025.1 Oscillospiraceae bacterium | reverse complement strand
GTATACGGCGATAATGAAGGCACACTGAAACGCTTTGTACGCAGGGACAATATGATTATCCTCCAGCCGTTCAACCCGGAATACGAATCCCTTGTTCTCACAGGCGAAGAACTGAACGATGTTTATATCGCCGGCAAAGTGGTGGAAACCAAAACAAAATGGTAATTTTTAAAGGCACAGTACCTTTTGGTATTGTGCTTTTATTTTATTTATGAAATAATTGATTAAACTGCAATATTTCAGCTGCCTTTTTCGTATTAAAGGCAGAGGGGGCAACAATATGAATAAAGACTTTGAAAGGATTGTTTATTCTTACGGCGACAATCTGTACAGAATAGCAATGCATTATACATCGAATACGGCTGATGCCCAGGACATTGTGCAGCAGACCTTTCTGAAAATGCTGGAAAAGAATATGGATTTTGAAAGCGCAGACCATGAAAAGGCCTGGCTGATACGCGTGTGCATAAATCTGTGCAAGGACAGCCTGAAAAGCAGCTGGAACAGAAAAGTATTCTCAATACAGGACCGTGATTTCACCTCCCCCTCATACGAAATCCGGGAAAGTTCCCCTATTCTTTCCTACATACGCACCCTGCCCCCCAACCAGAAAACCGCAATATACCTGCATTACTATGAAGATATGCCGGTAAATGAAATTGCCGGTATTATGGGTGCAAAGCAGAATACTGTGCTTTCCTGGCTGCGCCGTGGACGTAAAACACTTGAAAAAATTATAAAGGAGGAGCTGTAATGTTCAGGGATGACTATAAAAAAGAACTTGATAAACTGACTCTTTCCGATGAATTCAGAAATCAGACTGTACAGCTGATGGAACAGCAGGCTGAAGCCGGTAAAACAGCCCCCCTGCCCGGCAATGCAGTCAGATTCAGACCAAGGTTTCTGAAAAAAACAGCCGCTGCCGCAGTGATAATGCTTTTGTCCGCCTCTGTTGCAACAGGTGTTTATTTTACCGGCAGGCTTCCTGCCTCCACTACAGACTGTGCCACACCGGAAACAGAAAATGAAGCTGTAAAAAATAAAGAATTTGACAGTGTTGCACAGACTTTCCCTGCGGCAGACTTTGAAAATAAGCCAGTGATATATACAATAAATGACGCCGAGTTTGTTTTCTCCGCTCCCGGTATGCAGGCAGAAAGCAAAGAAAGAGCAATAACATACAACACAGCAAATGCCGGCGGTATGGGCTATGAGGCCTACAACTGTTACAATACTGTTGACCTGGAGCACAACCCGGCATATACTGTGGGAGATGAGTTTGAAACTCTCCCGGTGTATAAATTCACACCTGTTTCGCCCGATGATGCCCTTCAGCATGCTGAAGCTATCCTTGAATCCATAGGAATTGACCTGCCGGATGTGAAAATCACCTGGAGCAAACCAATTTACTGGGAGGACGGCCAGCATTGCACAAATGAAGATGCCGTGACAGCTGACACAACCCCGCCCGGTGCTGAATACAATATGAACTATATCGACGGTGAAATTACAAACACTGCCGGGGACAGCGGAGAGTTCAGTCTGTGGGCCACCAACGGAAAAATGAGGATAAGTTTTGACAGCAACCTGTCTGACATAAATAAGACAGCCCGGATAATTGATGCTGCAAAACACAAATACAGCGGCCTGTTTGACTATGAAGGCTGTGAAATATACTCCTGGCACGACCGCACCTTCAAAGGTGAAATAAACAGATATATTTATGCCTACAGAACAAGCGATGATTACGGTGAAAATCTGTTCAATGCCACTTTAAACAATACAAGTATCAGCCAGGTAAAACATTATGAAGAGGATATTCTGCCAACAAATACATTTTTCTGGGTGAGCCTGCCATATTATACCCGCGCCGCAGAACTGCCTGCCATAACCTATAGGCAGGCCCTGGGGTATCTGTTCAGCGGCCAGTTCTATTCTTCATATACAAATACTATAGACCCGGACGCACAGATAGTGCATATAGAAATGGCCTACCTGCCGCCGGAATACAATATGGAAATACCGGGCTATGAGGGATATTCTGTGCCTTTCTACAAATTCTATGTGCAGACGCCGGACGTGGAGCGCACAACCCTGGGCGGTATAATGAAAGAGTATCACGTATACTATGTATGCGCCATCCATCCGGCATACATCCAGCTGGATGAGGACTATTACAGATTCAATTAATATGAGGTGAGATATATGAAAAGGATAGCAGGTTTTTTATTGGTGCTGCTGGTGCTTGTTGCTCTGACCGCCTGCGAAAAAAAGCCGGTGATAATTGACGAACCGGAACTGCAGGGAGAAATACAGCAGCAGGCAGTAATGGCAAAAGGAAAGCTGTATTACAATACCGGCCAGCTGATAACAGTGCCCCGCTGTGGTGTGATGGACGGCGAGATAACCACTACAGTAAATGAATACCGGCTGCCGGCAGAAGACAATCAGTCCAATTTTGGCACCGGATATGAGTATCAGTATGTGGACGAAAACCACATAGATATCCCAATGGGTGATTCCGGTGGCTGGACAAGATTCTGCACCGGGGAGTGCAAGCAGTGGCACGGTGAAAATCTGTGTGGTGTGCCCACACCGCCGCCGGACCACGTGGGCAGCTGGTTCTGTATGCCGGCCACCGAAAAAACAGCGGTAAGCAATCTGTTTACAGAAGAAATATGGTTTTTGTCTGATGATGAGACAGCTTTTATCAAAAAAACACTTGAAAACGGCAACTGGGAAAATGAAGGTACAGCCGACTGTATAAACAATGTGGATTTTGTAATTGAAGGCGAAACATACCGGTATCACTCTGACTGCGGCACATTCAATGACAATGTAAATCAGAGAAGCCTTACGCTGGACATCGACACAAAGGACAGGCTGAATGCCATATTGTCAGAATATATTTTAATTTTATCAGAGTAAAAAAGAGAGGCTGTTCGCCAATATCATTAAGCTAAAAGGGTGCTCAATTCAAAAATTGAGCACCCTTTATTTTTATTATTTTTCAATAAATTGGAATTTGTTTCTCCGTTAAACTGAAATTTTACTCTCTGTATTACTCCAATCTATCTATTTCAGACTACTAATTTCATTTTGTAAATTCGCCAAAAATCTACCTGCATGAGCACCATCCATCTGCGTATGATGAAATT
>JAFQAF010000145.1 GCA_017400025.1 Oscillospiraceae bacterium | reverse complement strand
GCGAAACATTTGCTGCAGGCGTTCTGGGTATGGTTGGTCCTGCATTTGCAGGCTGGTACCTGGTAAACATTATGGGTGTTGAAGGTACACCTACAGACCCTAACTCCATCAAACCTCTGTTCTTCTTCTGTCTTGTTCTTACTTTCCTGTCTCTGCTGCTGGTTATCTTCAAACTGGATGTTAGCCACCTGGGCGGTGCAAAGAAAGTTAAGCGTAATGCTCTGAAAGACGCAGTTGACCTGATGAGAGCAGACAAAAACTGTTTAAAATGGGTTATTATGCAGGGTGTTAACCGTATGCCTACAGTTATGATTATCCCTTACCTCCAGCTGTACGCTGCTGAAGTTAAAGGCGCAAGCGCTGCTACACTGGCTGCTATGACAACATGTACAGCTCTCACAGCTGTTACATGCGGCTACTTCGTAGGTATCATGGCTGACAAATACGGCCGTAAAATTGTTGTTGGTACAACAGTTGGCCTGTATATTGCAGGTCTTGCTATCCTCCTGTTCACAAACAGCACAGCTATGCTGTATGTTGTAGGTATCCTTGCAGGCTTCCAGGAAATCAGCATGGTTACATCCGGCTCTATCCAGCACGAACTGGTTCCAGGCTGGGCACGTGGCCGCTGGGCTGGTGCAAACAGCATGATCGGTTCTCTGGTTGCTGCTGTATTTGCTGCTCTGGCAGGTAACATCTACGATAAGATCGGTCCACAGTGGGTATTCATTATCTACATCGCTGCAGAACTGCTTATCCGTCTGCCACTGCTTGCTTCTCTGCCTGAAACTCTCAACTACAAAGTTGATGAATCCAAATTCCAGGCTCTGCTTGAAGAATAATTACATAAAAAATACCGGCTGGTTTTCCAGCCGGTTTTTTGTTTGCCGCTTTGTATCATAATATAAAAGGCCGCCCCAAGGGCGGCCCTGTGTTTTATTAAGCTTTTGCTACTGTGAATGTCACGTTTTCGCCGTTTACATCCCACTGTTTTGTATAGCCTTCGCCTGCTGCGAACTCTACAGAAACAGCCAGAACGTTTTCTGCGATAACAGCCTGGTTTGCTTTCATAATTTCAGCAATCCTGTCGCTGTCTGTCACATAAACCCTGATAGTATCTGTAACGTTGAAGTCTGCTTCTTTTCTCATTGTCTGCAGTTTGGAGATGATTTCTCTTACAAAACCTTCTTCCAGCAGTTCAGCTGTGATGTGTGTATCCAGTGCAACAATGATGTTGTTGTCAGATACAGATTCAAAGCCTTCTGTCTGTTTTGTTTCAATCAGCAGGTCTTCAGCACCCAGCTGGATTTCGCCTGTGGAAACTGTGATAGCCACATAGCCTTCCTTGTCCAGCTGTGCTTTTGCAGCGCCGCCGTCCAGGTTCATCAGTGCATTTCTGATTTCGCCTATCAGCTTGCCGTATTTTGGACCCAGTGTCTTCAGCTGCGGCTTGAATGTGTAGCTGATGTAGCCGGAAGCGTCAGAAATTTCTTCCACTTCTTTCACGTTCAGTTCTTCAGCCAGGATAGCTTTGTAGTAATCGTTCAGCTGTCTGTCAGCCTTGATGTAAAGTTTAGCCAGAGGCTGGCGGTTCTTGATGTTGGATGCGTTTCTTGCAGCACGTGCCAGAGTGGATGCTTCCAGTACCAGAGCCATATCAGCTTCCAGTTCTGCGTCAATCATTGTTTC
>JAFQAF010000144.1 GCA_017400025.1 Oscillospiraceae bacterium | reverse complement strand
CCAGGGAAATCAGCTCTGATGTATCTGTTACGGAAACATCTCTCACCCGGATTCTGTTCACGCCTCTGTCTGCCAGAGCCAGTGCCAGGGCATTTGCGGCGGCCTCTGTGTTGCCGTACATTGATGCATAGGCCAGCAGCACGCCTTTTTCTTCCGGCTGGTATCTGCTCCACAGGTCATATTTGGCTATAAATTCGCCTATGTTGCTGCGCCATACCAGGCCGTGGAGAGGTGCCAGCATTTTTATATCAAGACCTGCGGCCTTTTTCAGCACTGCCTGCACCTGCATGCCGTATTTGCCCACAATGTTGGAGTAGTATCTTCTGGCTTCGCCATACCATTTTTCGTCAATTTCTATTTCATCATTGAAGATGTTGCCGTCATTTGCGCCGAAAGAGCCGAATGCGTCTGCAGAGAAAAGTATGCCATCTGCTTCGTCATAGCTCATGATTACTTCCGGCCAGTGCACCATAGGTGCTGTCACAAAGCGCAGTGTGTGTCTGCCCAGAGAAAGGCTGTCGCCGTCTTTTACCACAATTGCTCTTTCGCCCAGGTCCACATTGAAGAACTGCTGTATCATCTGCAGGCCTTTGGCAGAAATAACCACCTGCATTTCCGGGTACATTTCAATCAGTCTGCCGATGTTTGCGCCGTGGTCCGGCTCCATGTGGTGAACTATGAGGTAGTCCTGCTTTCTGCCTTTCAGCAGGGCTTCCAGATTTTCAAAAAATGCATCGGATACAAAACGGTCCACAGTATCTGTCACAGCTGTTTTTTCGTCGTCGATAAAATAAGAGTTGTAGGAAATGCCGTTTTCCAGCGGGAAAAGGTTTTCAAAAAGGGCCAGACGTCTGTCGTTTGCGCCTATATAAAAAATGTCTTCTGTAATTTTTCTCATTGTTTTCATAGTGTTCTCCTTGATATATATGTAAATGTGTTGTATTCCTTAATGATACCTTGTGTCGTTAAGGATATTATATATCAATTGGTACATAATGTCAATAGTTTTGTTACAATTTTTTCTTTTCCGTTTTTTCACTTTTTTCAAGAAGGACAAAGGCTATGGCTGTATCCCCTTCGTGGGAGAGAGACACCTGCCGTCTGTAGCCCCCTGCCAGCACAATGTCTGCAGCACTGCCGTAAAAAGTGAAATAAGGTGCGCCCAGGTCATCACGCAGGATTTCCACCTCGTTGAGGGAAAAGCCCCTTATGCCTGTGCCCAGGGCCTTGGAAAAGGCTTCCTTTGCCGCAAAGTTTGCAGCCAGTGAAGCATATTTCGGTTTCTCCCTGTTGTAGAAAAGCGCCAGTTCTTTCTGTGTGAAAACGTGGTTTCTGAAGTTTTCCTTCCGGCAGCTTTTTTCAATTCTGGAAACTGTGGTGATGTCTGTACCGATGGTATACATAGTGCCCTCCGTCTATGTCTTATTATCCTCAATTATACATTTTTTTATGCAAAAATAAAAGGCTGCCGGTAAAAACAGCCTTTTGATTTTATTTATTATTTTGTACGTACCTGGGCACCCCGTGTGTGTTCCAGAACTTTTGTAACTGTTGCTGCTACTTTTTCGATTTCATCAGATGTGAGAGTCTTTGAAGCAGAACCGATAACAAGACGGATTGTAACGGATTTTTTGCCTTCAGGAACCTGTTTGCCTCTGTATTCATCAACAAAGGAAGCGGATTTCAGCAGTTTTTCTGATTTGGCTTTCTTCATGATTTCAGCATAGATTTTTTCCCATTTTGTATCCAGGTCAAACAGCAGTGAAATATCGTATGCTGTTTCAGGGAATTCAGGCAGATGTGTGAATTCGTTTGTTCTGGATTTGAATGGTACCAGCTTGAAGAAATCAAGTTCAAAGAGGATAACAGCCAGGTTTTTGATGCCGCATTCCATAGATGGTTTTTTGGCCAGCAGACCCATATTGCCCACTTTTTCATCGCCAACGTAGATGTTCAGCCATACTGTGTTGTCTGCCCATACAGGTTTTTCATCTTTTCTGAATGTGAAACCTTCCATATGTGTATATCTTGGCATCATTTCCAGGATACCTTTCACTCTGCGGAAGAGAGTTGTCAGGTCTGCGCTGTTGCCGGCAAATGCGCCGCCGATGCTCTTTGTATGATATGGAATTTTTTCTTTTTCATCATATTTGCTGGTGTAGTCTCTGTCCTGATAAATCTGTGCTTCTTCAAAGATGCCGAATTCGGAATAGAAACGTTCGTTCTTTGCTACAGCATCACACAGGTTTGGCAGGATGGATGCACGGACAAATTTTTCTGTTGGTGATGGCGGTGTAGAAAGCCGCAGCAGGCCGTCTGTTGTGCCCATGATGGCTTCCACTGTTTTGTCTGTCATCCAAGGATATGTGAACACTTCCTGCATGTTGCAGCGGAATGCCAGATATTCCTTGATTTTTCTGGACAGGTCAAAGTCCAGCTGATTGATGGCAGATTCAAAAGTAGTTGTGATTTTTGTAGCCTGGATGTTGTCATAGCCGAATACTCTGGCTACTTCTTCCATGATGTCTGCTCTTTCGGAGATATCGCCGGTTGCACGCCAGGATGGCACTACAACGTGGAGATTGTCGCCGTTGATTTCAACTTCAAAGCCCATTCTTGTCAGCTTGTTGATGATGTAATCATTTTCAAAGCGCTGGCCAAGACGTCTTTCCAGCCAGTCAAGGCTTACGTCGATAACAGGCTGTTCCAGTTTTGTAGGATACAGGTCTACATAACCTGTGATTTTCATTTCAGGATACAGCTCGGCAAACAGTGCCAGTGCCATATCCGTACCCAGTGTAACTCTTTCTGTATCAATGGCTTTTTCATATCTGGAGGAAGCATCTGTACGCACGTCATAGCGCTGGGATGTTCTTCTTACGCCCATTGGTTCAAAGTTTGCCATTTCCAGCAGAACGTCTGTAGTTGTATCCAGGATGGAGTCTTTGTGGCCGCCCATTACGCCGGCCAGACCTACAGGGCCTTCAGCGTCTGCAATAACCATATCGTCTGTGGAAAGGTGCAGAACTTCGCCGTTGAGCAGTTTCAGTGTGTCGCCTTCTACAGCATTTCTTGCTTCGATAAAGTCAACGATATGAGTCAGGTCGTATGCGTGGGATGGCTGACCGGATGCCAGCATTACATAGTTTGTGATGTCAACCAGTGTGTTGATTGGTCTCTGGCCCACTGTCCAAAGACGTGCCTGTACTTTGTATGGAGATGGTTTTACAGGAACGTTTTCAATTTTTGTTGCAATGAAACGGCGGCATCTTTCGCTGTTGCCGATTCTTACGTCCACATTACCTTCCACCTGTGGATCAAAATGAGGGATTTCAACCAGTGGCAGGTCATACAGTGTGGCAATTTCTCTGGCAATACCGTAGTGACCCCACAGGTCAGGACGGTTTGTCATGGATTTATTGTCAATTTCCAGAACGAAGTCATCCAGATCCAGTGCATCGGCCAGCTTGTCGCCCCGTTTGCAGTCGAATCCGTTCAGGTTCATAATTTCGTGGTCGCCGCAAGGCAGCAGGTCGCCCAGGCCGATTTCTGTGGAAGCACAGATCATGCCGTAGCTTTCAACGCCGCGGAGTTTGGAAACCTTGATTTCCACCAGGTCACCTTCGCCATGCCATTTTACCATAGCGCCAGGCAGTGCAACTGCAACTTTCTGGCCTACTTCAAGGTTTGCACCGCCGCAGACGATTTCCTTCACTTCGCCGCCGATGTCTGTTCTGCACACGCGCAGCTTGTCTGCATTCGGATGAGGCAGAACTTCTTTGATTTCGCCTACTACCAGGCCTTCAAATTTTTTGCCCAGTTCTTCAACGTCCTCTACTTCAACAGTGGACATTGTCAGGTCGTATGCCAGCTTTTTCAGGTCCATGTCAGCAGGCAGTTTTACATAATCTTTAATCCAGTTCAATGATACTTTCATATTTTACTACCTCCCAATTAACGGAACTGTTCCAGGAATCTGAGGTCTGCAGAGTTGAACAGACGCACATCATCCACGCCGTAACGCATCATAACCAGTCTGTCCAGACCGATGTTTACATAGAAGCCTGTGTATTCATCAGGGTCCAGACCTGCAGCACGCAGTACATTAGGGTGCGGTGTGCCGCCCGGCATAACTTCAATCCAGCCTACGTGTTTGCACACGCTGCAGCCTTTGCCGCCGCAAACCAGACATTCCATATCGATTTCATAGCCAGGTTCAACAAACGGGAAGAAGCCGGAACGCATTCTGATTTTAACTTCTCTACCGAATACTTTGGAGAGAATGGTCTGTATCATAACTTTACCTGCTGTGAATGTAAAGTCTTTGTCTACAATAAGAGCTTCGTACTGGAAGAATGCTCTTTCGTGGCGTGCGTCAGTGGTTTCGTTGCGGTATACGCGGCCAGGGTACACAAAACGGTATGGAGGTTTGTGTGTCTGGAGATAGCGCACACTGTCACCTGTAAGGTGAGGACGCAGGCACAGTTTTTCCCATGCTTCGCCTTTATCGTGACCTTCCAGCCAGTATGTATCCATGCTTTCTCTTGCAGGATGGTTTGGAGGGAAGTTCAGGTTGTCAAAAGAGTAGTATTCGCTGGAGATATCTGTGGCTTCAAAAATTTCAAAGCCCAGGGAACGGAAAGCATCGTTCAGGTCATAGCACATCTGGATGATAGGGTGCAGACCGCCGCTCATAGGTGCAAGACCAGGCACTGTAACGTCAAAGTCTTCTGCTACTTCGCTGGCTTTCAGCTTCAGTTCTTCTCTTCTTGTGTCCACCAGAGTGCTCAGCTCGTTTTTAGCCTTGTTGATCATCTGGCCTGCTGCAGGGCGTTCCTCTGCAGGCAGTTTACCCATTTCTTTCATCAGGAGAGTCAGAGAGCCCTGTTTGCCCAGAAGACGGCCCTTTATCTCCTGCAGTTCGGCCTCTGTTTTCGCGCCGTTTA
Source organism: Oscillospiraceae bacterium (assembly GCA_017400025.1). The sequence continues at coordinate 21,869 of JAFQAF010000144.1, read as the reverse complement.
TCCGGGGAATGCCGTCACGAAGCAGGGCTTCCAGTTTTTCTTTCATATAATTGTCCTCCGTATTTCCGCAGGTGGTGCAGGTACATATACCGGTCCTCTCTCTGTGGCGGCCCTCCGCCGGGCTGTACAATGTGCCGTACATCACTCTGTAGCTTATTAAAGAAAATACTTTATGTATTCTATTATTATACATTTGTGATAATTAATTGTCAATTAATATGTATACCAATTATATACATAGTTATACTCACGGAATACACAAATCCGGGCCGATTTTTTCATATATGCACAGTACACTGCCGGAAAATATCCATATAAATTCATCTGTTTACAAAACGTCTGCTTTTTTTACTTGAATTAGTCACAGTTTTACTGTACAATAGTATTATCAAACAAGGAGGATGTAGGATGAGTGAAACTACCATTTTTTCAATCTACAGTGAAAAAGACGAAGAAATCAGACAGACTTTGAAGGAAGTGTATGATGCTTTGAAGGAAAAAGGATACAACCCTATCAACCAGATAGTGGGTTACATCCTGTCAGAAGACCCTACCTACATCACTACACACCAGGGAGCAAGAAACAAGATTCGCAAACTTGACCGTGACGACATTCTTCAGAGTCTTCTGAAAAACTATCTTGCCTGAGCTTCCTGAGTAAATTCACGGAGGTATTGCCCAATGGATGCACCATTGACTTACAAAGGTTTACCCCTTGTGCGTTCAGAGGACGAAATGTACTACGGCAACCCGGAAGAAAAGGTTATCGTATATCTCAAGGTTCTCAGCACAAAACAGGTAGGTAATCAGACAGTATCCGACAAGATACACGTATCATTAATCTCTACTGATACAACACTTGACCCGATACAGCGCATGAAAAAGCAGGGTATCAAAAACGGCCTGTACAATGCACTGGACGTTGGCGCAGTATGGCTGGCACGCGAGCTCAGTAAATAACTGTATTACACAAAAGCGGAAGTTTTCTTCCGCTTTTTTGTATTTCCGGGAATTCCTGCGCAATCCGAATGTGACAGAATTTATATGTGAAAATATTGCCATAACAGCTGGAAAAGGGTGCATATATATGTTAAAGTAAGGATAAACAAACCACGGAGGAAGAGATATATGAAAAAAACTGCAGCCGCTGTAGCAAGGATAACAGCAATATTCACGGTGCTGTCGCTGTTTTTTGCACTGATGGGGTGTATAGCGCCGGAAAACCGCCCGGTGGCCGACACCCGGGGCGCATACGGCGATGCAAAAAGCCAGTATGAACGCTTTGGCATGAAGGCAATGTGGATAAGCTACATAGAATTCCAGCAGGTGGATTTTTCCAGCGAAAAGAGCTTTACTGACGATATTTACAGAATGTTCAACGACTGCAAGGATATGGGGCTGAACACTGTGATTGTACACGTGCGCCCTTTCGGCGATGCCTTCTATAAATCCGATATTTTCCCCTGGAGCCATATTATCACCGGCACCCAGGGCACAGACCCGGGCTATGACCCGCTGGAACTGATGGTGGCAATTGCCCACGATATCGGCCTGCGAATAGAGGCCTGGGTAAACCCCTACCGCGCAAAGCTGTACAGCCACCCAAAGGCTTTTTCTGAAAATAACCCCGCCAATGACAGCGCGCTGACCATAACACTGGACAGCGGCGTGTACTACAACCCTGCCCTGCCACGGGTGCGTGACCTTGTGACTGCAGGGGTGGCAGAAATAGTGAACAACTATGACGTGGACGGAATACACTTTGACGATTATTTCTACCCGTCCACCGATGAAAGTATAGACGCCCGGCATTATGCCGCCTACAGCGGCAACCTGTCCCTGGATGACTGGTGCAGGGAAAATGTGAATATGCTGGTGCGCCAGGTGTACACCGCCATAAAGGAAGCCGACCGGGATGTGGTGTTCGGCATAAGCCCCCAGGGCAATGACGACAACAACTACCACATGCAGTATTCCGATGTGGGGCTGTGGCTGGGCGAAGAGGGCTACTGCGACTACATAATGCCACAGCTGTACTGGGGCTTTGACTACCGCACAAAATCCGGCTCTGACCGCTTTGCTTTCAAGGAGCTGTCCTATGAATGGTCACAGTACAAAAAGGCTGAAGGCGTGAAGCTGTACATAGGGCTGGGGGCATACCGCATAGGCGCCGGGGACGGCGGCTACAACGACCAGGCCGAATGGCAAAGCGGAGAAAACCTGGCCCGTATGGCACAGGTGGTAAATGCAAACCCGGGCCTGGACGGCTGGGCAATATACAACTATATAAGCCTGTTTGGCGAAAGCGAATACCCGGACCTGCAGAAAGCGGAGATTGAAAATATCAGAAAGCTGACCTATGGCTGAAACCGCTGACAAATCCATAAAAAACCATACAAAAAGGCGGTGCATAAAGCACCGCCTTTTATTATGGAATAAATTATTCTTTTGTAAGTTCTGCAAGGAATTTGCACAGATAGTCAAACATTTCTCTGAAGCTTTCCAGGTCCAGATATTCTTCCGGTGTGTGTGCGCCGCTGCCTTTAGGGCCGAAGCATACGATATCCATTTCAGGTTCTTTGCCGAAGAATACACCTGTTTCCAGACCGCCATGGCCGGCTGTAATCTGAAGGTCGATATCAAATGTTTCCTTCATCAGTCTTGTGTGGATTTCGCGCATTTTTGAGTTAGGGTTGAATTTCCAGCCGTAGAAATGTGCGCCTGTTTTTGCATCGTAGCCGAATACGTCTGCCAGGGATTTGATTTCGTCTGCCATAGCTTCCTGGCGGGAGTCATCGCCGGAACGGTTGAATGTCCATACTCTGATTTCATCTTCTGTAAGCCATACAGCGCCCAGGTTGTTGGAGTTGAGAACCAGGCCAGGGATTTCAAAAGACATATCTCTTACGCCCTGTGGGATAGCCAGAACAAACTGAACCAGCTTTTTGCCCTGTGCATCGTCCAGCATTTTTGCAGGTGCTTCACAAGGTGCAAAGTCACATTCAAAGCCTTCGTCTGTCACGCGCAGTTCTTCCTTGATGTCTGCAACTGTCTTGCCGATGATTTCCAGTGCTTTGTCCAGGTCTTCAACGCCGATAACAGCCTTTGTTTCAGCCATAACAGCGTTCATTTTCTGGCCGCCGTAGTATTCTGCAACGTTTGTCTTTGTAACCTGGGAAACATTGTAGATGATTCTGGCCATAAGTTTGCCTGCACAGCCGTGACCTTTGTCAATAACGCCTGCAGAGTGGCCGCCCTTGAGGCCGTGGATAAACAGGGAGATAAAGTTGCCTTTTGCTTCCTGCCAGATTGGTTTCTGTGTCATAACCAGTTCAATACCGCCTGCACATGAAACTGTGGTTGTTGTCTGGTCTTCACCGCCGGCGTCCATATTTATCATTCTTTTTGCTGTGAATGCGTTTTTGTCCAGCTTGTCTGCACCGATAAGGCCGATTTCTTCATCAGATGTGAACACACATTCAAGAGGTGGGTGAACAAGGTCGTTTCTTGCCAGTACGCCCATCATATATGCGCAGGCGTTGCCGTTGTCAGCGCCCAGGGTTGTGCCTTTGGAGCGCAGGCGGCCCAGCTCTTTGTCCACATACAGTGGCAGTGGGTCTGTGAGGAAGTTGTGGTCTGATTCAGGCAGTTTTACTGCTACGATGTCCAGATGGCCCTGGAGCATAACTGGCGGCAGATTTTCACAACCCGGTGTGCCCGGTTTTTTCAGCACAACATTGTCAAATTCGTCTTTGTAAGCGTCCAGACCCAGGTTTTTGCCCCAGTCATAAACATACTGTGCTACTGCTGCGCAGTTGCCGCTGCCGCGTGGAATTCTTGCAAGGTCTTCAAAATACTGAAGAACTTCTTTTGGTTCGTAACCTGCTGTTACATAGTTCATAGTGGTTTCCCCCTGTAAGTATTATTTACTCTGCCCCGCAGACAGAGATGTATTGATGTATATATTATATTATTCTTTTGTCAGCTGTTCAAGGAAGAAAATAAGGTAATCGTAAAGTTCGCCGAAAGATTTAATATCCAGCCATTCTTCCGGTGTATGTGCGCCGCCGCCTTTAGGACCGAAGCAGATAATATCCATTTCCGGTTCTTTGCCGCAGAACACGCCGCATTCCAGACCGCCGTGGGTTGCTTCCACGTGGAGGTCTATATCAAATTTTTCCTTGAAGAGTTTTGTGTGGAGTTTGCGCATTTCTGATTCCGGATTGTATTTCCAGCCGAAGAAATGTGCACCAATGGTCGGTTCAAAGCCGAAAGCTTCTGCCAGTGCGCGCACCTCTTCACCCATTGCTTCCTGGCGGGAGTCATCTCCGGAGCGGCCCAGTGTCCATACCAGGATTTCGTCATCCCATACCTGCACTGCAGCCAGGTTGTTGGAGTTCAGTACGTGGCCTTCAATTTCAAAGGACATATCACGCACGCCTGCAGGAACAGCCAGCACAAATGTAACCAGCTTTTTGCTCTGTGCATCGTCCAGCATTTTTTCAGGTGCTTCACAAGGTGCAAATTCGCAGATAAAGCCCGGGTCTGTAACGCGCAGTTCTTCTTTGATGTCTGCTGCTGTTTTTCCGATTGCTGCCAGTGCCACATCCAGGTCTTCAACGCTGATAACAGCCTTTACATCAGACATGATGGCATTCTGCTTGTCACCGCCGTTGATGGTGGCAACAACAGTTTTTGTTTTCAGTGAAACGTGATTGATTATTCTGGCAATCAGCTTGCCTGCATTGCCGCGGCCCAGATTGATTGCGCCTGCGGAGTGGCCGCCCTGGAGACCATGGATAAAGATGGAAACAAAGTTGCCTTTTGCTGCCTGCCAGATTGGTTTTTGGCGCATTTTCATTTCCAGACCGCCTGCACAGCCAACTGTAGTCACAGACTGGTCTTCGCCGCCGGCGTCCATATTTATCATTCTTTTTGCTGTGAAGGCATTTGCATCCAGCCGGTCTGCACCTTTCAGGCCTATTTCTTCGCCGGATGTGAATACACATTCAAGAGGCGGATGAACAAGGTCATTTCTTGAAAGGATGCCCATCATATATGCCACAGCGTTGCCGTTGTCTGCACCCAGGGTTGTGCCCTTTGAGCGCAGGCGGCCCAGCTCTTTGTCCACATACAGTAGCAGTGGGTCTGTTTCAAAATTGTGGTCTGATTCCGGCAGTTTCACAGCCACGATGTCTGTGTGGCCCTGGAGCATAACCGGCGGCAGGTTTTCGCAGCCTTCTGAACCCGGTTTTCTGATGATTACATTGTTGTAATCGTCTTTCCACACATCCAGGCCCAGGTTTTTGCCCCAGTCATAGATATACTGTGCAACCTCTGCCTCGTTGCCGCTGCCGCGTGGAATTCTGGCGATATCTTCAAAATACTGGAGAACCTCTTTCGGTTCGTAGCCTTCTGTTACATATTTCATAACAAATCTCTCCTATAACGTTTATTCAGTTATTTTATTATATAAATACTTTAATAAAAATACAAGATTTTTGTATTTTAAAAATATACCCTCTTCAGCAAATTGCACAACAGTAGCTTTTTGCATGCATTTGTTTCTGTATAACATATATTTTCTTAATTTATCATATTTTTAACTGCTAATGGCTTTATTATAAAAAGAAAAACAGCGGTTTTTTCACCGCTGTATGAATTTGATTTTATGTTATTTTTGTAACAATGCACAATATTTATATGTGTTACACTGTATTTTTGCATCTTTATGTAAATTTTAGCTTTATATCTAATGTTTTTCAGTGGCTGCAATTATGCAAAATGCAAATACATTCACTTTTGCTATCTGTTCTCTCTGCGGTATACAGAAGGAGAAACTCCGTACTGCTTTTTAAATGCCGCAGAAAACCGGTAACCATTGGAATATCCGTTTTCTGTGGCTATGCGGGATACTGTTTTGTCTGAAAGCACCAGTTCCCTTGCACAGATATCAAGCTTTGTGCGCGTAACAAACTCCTTGGTAGAAAGGCCGGTAACCGCCCGGAAGGATTTGTACATATAGCTTTGGGACACATTGCAAAGCCGGCACAGTTCGCCTACTGTCACCGGCTGTTCCGGATTGTTTATGATATAGCTGTGGCATTTCAGCACCAGCTGCTCCTCTGCAAGAGTTATGGACTGGCTGCTGTTTTCCGGTATAAGCTGGCCTGTATACACCATTTGGCCTATAAGACGCCTTAATAGCAGTACGGCACTGTGATAGCTGCCCTCCCTTTCTTCTGCGGCAGCTGTATACACCATCTCCACATACTGCATAGTGTTAGTGGATATAAGATCAGGAAAGATGGCAATATCTTTTATGCCCAGCAGATGCTTCAGCCTGTTTTCTCCGCCCGCCCGGGGCATAGTAAAGTTCAGTGATACAAAACTGCATTTTTCACTGCCGGAAATTTCTGCATGATATAGAGACCCCGGTGCAAACATCACACAGTCTCCCGTTTTGCAGCGGTAAACCGCCCTGCCTATAAAAATTTCTGCCTGACCGGAAAGCATAACCAAAACCTTGAAGCCACTCATAACCGTACGGGGGCTTTTTCTGGAGGAATCCTCCCGGAGATAGGCTATGCTGTTTATTCTGTATTCCAGCTTTTCCAGCCGGTCTGCAGTACTGTCCTTTACCAGCTGCTTTATGGCACTTTTCATTTCCGGTTCACCCCTTTTTTGCTAATTGTAGCACAATATTATTATTTTTCAATAATAATCAATATTTTGGTTATGATTTTTATATTATTTATATGATTTTTTATATTGATATTTTTTTATCGAATAGTAGACTTGATATTGTAAAACACAATATTTCAATGCATATTGCAAAGGAGAACAAAATGAAAAGAATTACAGCTATCATTCTTGCAATGACAATGGCTTTTTCAATGGTTGCATGTTCTTCCGCAGCAAAGAACGAAGTTCCTTCTGTGGATGCTGACACAACAAAAACAGCTGACATTGTTATTGTAGGCGCAGGTGCTGCCGGCCTTTCCGCTGCTGTGGAAGCGGTTGCAAACGGCGCAGAAAGCGTTATCATCATTGAAAAAACAGCTACAACAGGTGGCTCCCTTAACTTTACAAGCGGCTCTATGTCCGGTGCTGAAACAATCATTCAGGAAATTGATGGTGTTGAAGACACAAAAGAATCCTATGTGCAGGATATTCTGAAAAACGGTGCAAACCTGGGTGATGAAGAACTGATCCGTGCATACGTTGAAGAAGACGTGGCAGCTATTCAGTGGCTGTGGGACAACGGCCTTTCAGACAACAAATTCTCTGTAGACCGTGCAACAGGCACAATGAGTGTATTTGCACCGGAACATGCACTGTACTCTGTAAAGAGAACATACAAGGCTTCCCCGGATGATGCAGCAAAATACAAATCTGCAGCACACGAAGTTCTGGATACTGTTGTAAAAGGTGAAGAAAAAATTGCCATCGACTTCCAGACAGAAGCAAAAATGCTGGTGAACAATGAAGCAGGCCAGGTGCTGTCTGTACTTGCAGAAAACGCACAGGGCGAAAAAATCCTCTACACAGCAAACAAAGGTGTTATCATGGCAACAGGCGGCTACTCCGGCAACCTGAAAATGATGGGCTCTTTCACAGAAAACGGTGCAAACTACCTGGTGGGCGGTTCTGACGCTGCAGACGGCTACGGCATTTACATGATGCAGAACATAGGTGCAAACATTGACGCAGAAAAAATGGGCTATGTTCCAACATTCCCAATGGGTCTGGACACAGGCATGGGCCCTGGCAAAATCGCTTCCACATATATGTGGAAATACGGTGCTATCTGCGTAAACCAGGAAGGCAACCGTTTTGTAAAAGAAACAGAAGCTGATCCTGCTATCCGTGAAGTTGCACTGGAAGAACAGACAAACGCTATTCAGTACGATATCTTCACAGACAACATTATCGAAACAGTAAACCAGCAGGGCACAAACGTGTTCTGGAACTACTTCTATGCTCCTGGCATGCCATACAACAGCTTTGTTGTGGAAGCTGATTCCATAGAAGAACTGGCAGAAAAAATCGGCGTAAATGCTGAAAACCTGGCAAAAACAATCGCTGACTACAACGCACACGTTGAATCCGGCGAAACAGATGAATTCGGACGCGAATTCACAGAAGAATCTCTGGACTACAACTACTCCTGTGCTATCAACAAGGTTGAAGGCGACAAATACTATGCTATCGCACAGAGAGCTCTGGTTGTAATGACACTGGGCGGTGTACAGACAAACACATCCGCACAGGTACTGGATGCTGACGGCAATGTTATCCCTGGTCTGTACGCAGCAGGCGAATGCGTAGGCGGCATCTGGGGTAAATTTGTATCCGGCGGTACAGGCGTAATGGGCCCTATCGTATTCGGCAGACTGGCAGCAAGAACAGCCATGACAACAGAAATGACTGAAAGCTATGCAATGAAAGCTCCACAGACAGTTATCACAGAAGATATGTTTGCAGTTGAAGAAGCTGAAACTGTAACAGATTCCCGTTTTGATATGACAAAAACACTGAAAGACGGCGAATACACAGCAGAAGTTGAAGGCCAGGAAGGCCCTATGACAGTGAAAACAACTGTCAAAGACGGCAAAATCGCTGCAGTTGAAGTGGTTTCTGAAAACGAAACACCTTCCATCGCTGCATCTGCACTGGAAACAGTACCGGGCGCAATCGTTGCAGGCAATACATGCGATGTTGATGCTGTTGCAGGTGCAACACTTACATCCAACAGAATTATGGATGCAGTAGCACTCTGTCTTGAACAGGCAGCAGCTTAAATCCTCCTTTTATAAAAGGCACTCTGCGGAGTGCCTTTTGTTTTTGCAAACTGTAACCATTTTTTAACCTTTTAGTTATTTTTATGGATAAACCCCTTTTGTATTATGCAGTTTTAATATAGTAATTCCACCTTTGATTATGTTATTATTATAACTGACAGAAAGCGGTATATTTCCGTACTGTACCGCTGAAAAACGTTTAAAAACGGAGGAAAAAACATGAAAAAACTGCTTGCTTTATTGCTTGCTTTCTGCATGCTGTTCACAGTTGCATGCGGCGGCACTGGCGCAGACACCGGCACACAGGGCGGCTCTGTTGCCATCCTGTACACAAATGACGTGCACACCTACATCGACAATCCGCTGAGCTACGATGTTATCGCTGCTGTGAAGGCTGAACTTGCCAACCAGTATGATGACGTGCTGCTGGTGGACGCAGGTGACCACAGCCAGGGTACTGTTTACGGCTCAATGGACTTTGGTGAAACAATCATTGAACTGATGAACGCTGCAGAATATGACCTGGCAACATTGGGCAACCATGAATTTGACTACAGCATGGAAGGCACAATGAACATCATTGAATGGGCTGAATTCCCATATGTATCTGCAAACTTCTACAAACTTGAAAACGGCGAAAGAACAGAAAATGTTCTTGAAAGCTACAAAATCTTTGAAGTTGGCGGCGAAAAAGTGGCATTTGTAGGTATCACAACACCTGAATCCTTTACAAAATCCACACCTGCTTACTTCCAGAATGAAAACGGCGAATACATCTACGGCATTTCCGCAGGCGAAACAGGTGAAGACCTGCAGGCTGACGTACAGAAAGCCATAGACGAAGCAAAGAAAGCCGGCGCAACAAAAGTTATCGCTCTGGGCCATCTGGGCGACGACCCATCCTCACAGCCTTGGACAAGTGAAGAAACAATTGCAAAGGTTTCCGGTCTGGATGCATTTATTGACGGTCACTCACACTCCACAGTTGAAGGCAAAAAAGTGGCTGACAAAGACGGCAAGGAAGTTCTCCTTACACAGACAGGCGAATACTTTGACCGCATCGGTCTGATGGTTATCGAAAACGGTACAATCAAGACAGACTTTATTGAATACGAAGAAATCCTGGAAACAGTTAAAGACGAAAACGGCGAAATTGTTCTGGACGATGAAGGTGCAGAAGTAACAGAAGTTGTGGGCTACAAACTGGCAAGCGAACTGTACACAGGTGCAGAATGGCCTGTATTTGAAGATGTGAAAACACTTAAAGACGGCTGGATTAAAGAAATCAACGACGAACTGGGTGCTGTTATCGGTACTACAGCCCTGACATTTGACAACTATGATGCAGAAGGCAACCGTCTGGTTCGTAAAGAAGGCACCAACACAGGTGACTTCGCAGCAGACGCTCTGTACTATCTGTTTGACAACATGGACCTGGATGTTGACGTTGCAATCATGAACGGCGGCGGCGTAAGAAACAAAGCTATCACAGGCGACATCTCCTTCCTGACATGTAAAGAAATCCACACATTCGGCAACGTGGCATGTCTGCAGACAGTTTCCGGCCAGCAGGTTCTGGACGCTCTGGAATGGGGCGCACAGGCAGTTGGCGTTGGCGAAAGCGGCGGCTTCCTGCAGGTTGCAGGTGTTACATACACAATCGACACATCTGTTGAAACATCCGTACAGAAAGACGACAAAGGCGTTTGGACAGGCGGCCCGACAGGCGAATACCGTGTAAAAGACGTTAAAGTTTACAACAAGGAAACAAACGAATACGAACCTCTGGACCTGAATGCACAGTACAACATGGCCGGCAACAGCTACACACTGCGCAGCCTGGGTGACGGTTTCAATATGTTTGACGGCGCTATCAACGTTCTGGACTATGTAATGGTTGACTACATGGTACTGGCAAACTACGTAACAGCCTTTGAAAACGGCGAAATCACAGCTACAAACTCTCCACTGCTGGCTAAATTCCCTAACATGCTGCTTGACTACAGCACAGTTAACGGCTCCGGCAGAATTACAGTTAAATAATTGCCCGGTGATTGTATAAATCACTGCATAACAAAAGCGGCCCTGCGGGGGCCGCTTTTAGTTTTAACTATTATTCAGTTTTCCTTGTATATGTCACATAGCGGTAGGGAATTTCACCGCAGAATTCCTCTTCCACGGTTTTATTCCACATTTTTTCATCAAACTGTGGAAAAAATGTATCGGCTTCAAAAACGCCCTCCACTTCGGTTATATACATCACATCAGCAATATCCATTGCCGCCCGGTACAGCCCCCGGCCGCCGGATATAAACACATCCCTGCCGGCTGCAGCCGCTATGGCCTTTTCCAGTGAAGGCACTGTTATCAGGTTTTCCCCGGTAAAATTCTGTGTGGAGGACACCACAATATTCAGCCTGCCGGGCAGCGGGCGGCCTATCTCCTCATAGGTGCGCCTGCCCATAACCACGGCATTGCCTATGGTAAGGCTGCGGAAACGCTTCTGTTCCCCGGGTATTTTCCAGGGGATTCTGCCTTTGTTGCCTATTCCGTAATTTTTATCGTATGCAACGATTATTCCAATCATGTTTTCACCTCGGTTATATATTACCATATTATCACAAAATATTGCAGTTTACAAATCATTGATTATTTGATATAATTACAACTGTAAGTTGTATTAATAAAGAGGTTTCACAATGAAATGTTGTTTTACAGGACACAGAAATATACCTGCAGCAGATAAGCTGGATATTATGAAAAAGCTGGACTATGTTGTAAGAGGTCTGGCAGAAAGGGGCTGCACTGTCTTCAATGCAGGGGGCGCACTGGGCTTTGACACACTGGCTGCCCTGGCGGTTCTGAGGGTGAAGAAAAGTTACCCCCGCATAAAGCTGCATCTGTATCTGCCCTGCCCCCAGCAGGCGGATAACTGGAGTGCCGCTGACAGGCGGGTGTATGAAAGGATAAAAGAAGAAAGCGACAGGGTCACTTTTGCTTCCCCTGTCTATACTCCTGACTGTATGAACAGCCGCAACCGCGCCCTGGTGGACGATGCGGATATGTGCGTGGCCTACTGCACAGAGGCCCGCGGCGGTACAGCCTATACAGCAAGCTATGCTATGGACAATAATAAAAAAGTGCTGAATATCGCAATGGAAGGCTATAAAGAAGCAAATGCCTTTATACAGGATATTTTCTCCGAATAAGAACAAATATGGCCGGGCTGGAATCAGCCCGGCTTTTGCTTTTTTCCGTACGACAAATTGGGCTTTGAAAGAACTGTTATTTGTTTTTCAGTTCGCGTTTCTTTCTTTACTGTTCGCGGTTGTCCTTTTCTGATTCAAATATTTCAACAACTGCATCAGTAAGCTTATCCGGCCAGATCTTCCCGCTTTTTACAACGTTTGCCCAGGGGCAGAGTTTTTCATAGTCATCATCGAAAATAATGGTATAAGGAGGTCCGCAGCGGTCATCAACAGCCATATACATATGTCTTCCTTCATGTATAATGCTGCCTGCATCGCTCTCAGACATTTTTTTGTCAAGTCGGTCAAATATTTTTTTTGTTATCTCATAAAGATGATATTCCTGAAAACCGCCATATTCGCCGAAATATCTTCCAATATTCTCATCAAAACAGGCTTTCCAGCCGGAACCGTTTTTAAAAAGCACGATATAAACCTCCCCGCTTAATCTGTTCAACAAACATCTACACTTATATAGTACGAAATACAAATTTTACTTACAGCATTGCACCCGGCAGATGTAACTTTTATGTATGCCGCTGTGTAAGAATACATGCTGTGGCATAGGAAAAAATCATTCCTTTATCCACCAAGGAATTGATTACCCTGTCGGTGTATTCAGATGTGGTCCCGTTGCTTCTCAGCAGGGTTCCGTCCAGATCTGAAACATACAGATTTTTCATAGGATTTCCTCTGCAAAACCGGGATTTGTCACAGATTGCTTTACCCGGTGTATTCACCATACAAATATCAATGAATACGGTTTGTTTTACCTGTCTGCGGCTATTTACTTTTTGTCACAAATACCAGCGGTTCGGCAGTAACGGCCACATCACCGTCTTTTTTGCCTCTTTTGCGCTGCAGGCGGTTGAACCCCATATCCTTTATCTCATTTTTCGCCAGCTGTTCCGCTGTCAGTTTTTCGGCTCTGTACAGCATCAGCGGCACAGGAATTCTGTCCAGCGGAGTGTTCTTTTCTGTTTCCTGCCAGCCGCAGATTGCGCTGTCTGTGCTGTGTTCCTTGCACATAGCCAGCATTTTTTCGCCGAAGAAAGGTGAAATGCAGGCGGAGGCCGGCAATACGCACAGATATTCACCCAATGCCATACCCTTTGCACGGAAAACATCCGGTGCACATATCATATAGTCGCTGTCAAAGCCCACCACAATTGTTTCAATATCTTTTTCTGTCTGTTTGTCAATGCTGTCCAGGCAGCGTGCCAGCTCCATCCGGCTCTGGTCTGTATAGTCAACAATAAAACTGATTTTCATAATATACCTCACTTTTTGATATAACTACATAATAGCAGACACGGGGAATTGTTGCAACAGCAATAAATGATTATATCTCTTTTCCCAAAAAAGCACAAAAAAACAGGGTACCGGAGTACCCTGTTCATAATCGGAAAAGTGAATTATTTCAGTTCTACTTTTGCGCCAGCTGCTTCGAGCTTTTCTTTCATAGCTTCTGCATCTGCTTTGGAAACTGCTTCTTTCAGTGTTTTTGGGCAGTTGTCAACGAGATCTTTGGATTCTTTCAGACCCAGACCTGTGAGTTCTTTAACAACTTTGATAACGCCCATTTTGGAAGCGCCTGCTTCAACCAGAACTACGTCGAATTCTGTTTTTTCTTCAACTGCTGCTGCAGCTGGGCCACCAGCCATAACTACTGGAGCTGCTGCTGTAACGCCGAATTCTTCTTCGATAGCTGATACGAGTTCAGCCAGTTCGAGAACTGTAAGAGTTTTAATTTCTTCAACAAATTTTACGATTTTTTCGCTTGCCATTGTAAATTTCCTCCGTTAATTTTAATAATTAGATGTGTGCGGGCTGCTGATTAAGCAACTTCGCCTTCGCCTTCCATTTTTGTTTTAACTGCATCCAGTGCACGTGCCAGACCGCTGAGGTTGCCAGTAAGTGCAGAGAGCAGCATAGAGAGAAGGCCTTCTCTGTTAGGCAGAGTAGCCAGTTTCTGAATACCTGCGAGATCCAGAACTTCGCCGTCCATGTAACCTGTTTTGATTTCGAATTTGCCTTTTGAAGCTTCAGCAAATTTGTGCAGAATTCTTGCTGCTGCAAGTGGGTCTTCGTTACCTGCGATAGCCAGAGCTGTTGTACCTTCCAGTGCGGAAGACATACCTTCCAGGTCTGTATCTTTGATAGCGATTTTCAGCAGTGTGTTTTTAACTACTTCATAAGTAACGCCAGCTTCTCTGAGTTCTTTACGGAGTTTTGTATCTTCAGCAACAGTGATACCACCGTAGTTGAATACAACACCACCCTGTGAAGCGTCCAGTTTAGCTTTCAGATCTGCTACATAGCTCTGTTTCTGAGCCAAGATTTTTTCGCTTGCCAATGTTGTCACCTCTCCTTGATTATTTTTAAAACATAATACCTTTTTCTTCTGTGAAAAAAGAGGTTGTAAGTTTCTGTTTGCAAAACACAAAAGGCTTGTTTCCGCACACCGAAAACAAGCCTGTAAATACTAACTATTTATAGCTCCGTTCTCGGCAGGCGGGGTGTGCCCTTTATGCATATGCACCTGCTGTCTTAAAACAGCTTTATTATTATATACTATTGTAAGTGATTTGTCAACTGTAAAATTGACCGGAGCCAGAAATTAATTAAGCACCGAATTTTGCGTTGTTCAGTTTTACGCCAGGACCCATTGTTGTAGCGATGGATACTGAACGGATGTACTGACCTTTAGCTGCTGCTGGTTTTGCTTTTACAACTGCGTCCATAACTGTTGTGATGTTTTCAGACAGTTTTTCTACGCCGAAGGAAGCTTTACCTACTGGAACGTGGGTGATGTTTGCTTTGTCCAGACGGTATTCGATTTTACCTGCTTTAGCATCTTTAACAGCCTGAGCAATGTTTGGTGTAACAGTGCCGGCTTTTGGGTTTGGCATAAGGCCACGAGGACCAAGAACTCTACCCAGACGGCCAACAAGCCCCATCATATCAGGTGTTGTGATGAGAACGTCGAAATCCATGAAACCTTCGTTCTGGATTCTTGCTACCATTTCTTCTGCACCTACCAGGTCTGCGCCTGCTTCCAGAGCATCTTTTTCTTTGTCGCCTTTTGCGATTACCAGAACTTTAACGTTTTTACCTGTACCGTGTGGCAGAACAACTGCACCACGAACCTGCTGGTCTGCGTGACGGCTGTCAACGCCCAGACGAACGTGAAGTTCTACTGTTTCGTCGAATTTTGCTTTAGCTGTGCCAATGCAAAGTTCGCAACCTTCTGCAAGGTCGTAAAGCTTTGTTTTATCAACAAGCTTTTTGCTTTCTATATATTTTTTACCGTGTTTCATTATTATCCTCCTGTGGTTAAACGGAATATTCCTCCCACTTGTGTGAGTAGTGCAAAACTACAAATTATTCTTCTACTGTAACGCCCATGCTGCGTGCTGTACCAGCGATCATGCTCATAGCTGTTTCGATGTTTGCAGCGTTCAGGTCAGGCATTTTGATTTCAGCAATTTTGCGAACCTGTTCTTTTGTCAGCTGGCCAACTTTTGTTTTGTTTGGCACGCCTGAAGCAGATTCAAGGCCGAGTTCTTTTTTGATGAGAACTGGTGCTGGTGGTGTTTTTGTAATGAAGCTAAATGTACGGTCTGCATAAACTGTAATTACTACAGGAATGATATAACCGATATCTTTCTGTGTTCTTTCATTGAATTCTTTTGTGAAAGACATGATGTTAACGCCGTGCTGACCAAGAGCTGGACCAACAGGTGGTGCTGGAGTTGCCTTACCAGCTGGGATCTGGAGCTTGATATATCCAGTTACTTTCTGAGCCATTTTAAATACCTCCGTATGATGTGGTAAGCTATCGGACAGGACCTTTTCCCGTCCTCCCACGGACACCGCAGTGCCCTATAAAAATCACTCTGTGTGACTCTTACCGTTTGTTAAATTGGTTTGACCTGTAACAGGTCGAGTTCTGAAAGTGTTTCTCTGCCGAACATTGAAACGTTTACTTTCACTTTCATTGCATCGGTGTCGATTTCCACAACCTCACCGATAAAGCCTGCCAGCGGACCGTCTGCAATTTCCACGCTGTCGCCAACTGCAAAGTCTATTGTCTGGCTTCTTGTTTCAACGCCCATTGCGTCCACTTCCTTCTGGGACAGTGGGCTTGGCTTCTGGCTGGATGCGCCAACAAAGCCTGTAACGCCGCGGGTGTTGCGCACGATATACCATGTTTCGTCTGTAAGAATCATTTTAACGAACACATAGGAAGGATAAAGAATATTTTCTTTTTCTTTCTGTTTGCCGTCTTTGATTTCCACAACTGTTTCCACAGGAACTTTTACATCCTGGATCATATCGCGCAGTTTGCGGTTTTCGATAACTGCTTCAAGGCTTGAAGCTACCTTGTTTTCATAGCCTGAATATGTGTGTACTACATACCATTTTGCCTCGCTCATATCTACACCTCGCTTTTGGAATTATACGTTTTTGTAAATCAGTTTCAGCACCAGACCAAATACTGTGTCCAGACCGAAGATTAACACTGCTGCAACGAGAGATACAGCGATAACAATAAGAGTATTGTTCACTACCTGGCTTTTAGTTGGCCATACAATCTTTTTCATTTCAGATTTTACTTCTCTGAAATATTTTTTGATTGATGCAAAAAAGCCAACTTTTTCTTTCTTTTCTGCCATTTGTTTACCTCTTAATTATTTAGTTTCTCTGTGAAGAGTGTGTTTTTTGCAAAAACGACAATACTTTTTGAGTTCTACTCTGTCAGGAGTATTTTTCTTGTTTTTCTTTGTGTCATAATTGCGCTGTTTGCATTCTGTACATGCAAGTGTAATTCTAACTCTCATATCGGCACCTCCATTAAAGTTAGCCTCCCTCTTTTGGCTGCAAAAATTTATTGCATAAAAAATAGACCTACAAAAGAGGTGATATAAATATACCATACAAAACCGGTAAAGTCAACAAATTTTTGCACTTTGCAACTTTTTTACCATGGATGGTTTATATAGGCATATCAAAGTTATTCTTTTTTGGACTTAACCTTATATATTTTACACTACAGGGCAATAAAAGTCAAAAGAAATATTGTGATTTTTCCTATAATCTTCACAAAAACAATTTTGCTATTTATTTTTGACCGCCGGTGTGGTAATATATATTAATAGGTTAAAACATACAATAATAAATGAATAGTTTTTATATAAAGATGGAGGTTACTATGGCAAAAACTAAAGTCTGCGTGATTTTCGGCGGTGTATCCAACGAACACGAAGTAAGCCTGATGAGCACAAAAAGCGTTATCGACAATATCCCCACTGACAAATACGATGTAGTTAAGGTAGGTATCACAAAAAAGGGACGCTGGCTGTTTTTCCCGGGTTCAACCGATGAAATCATAAACGACAGATGGCATGAACATCCGGACAATGTGCCATGTATGATAAGCCCGGACAGAACAACAAAAGGCCTTATCAAAATGGACGGAGACAAAATCAGAATAGAAAAAATTGACGTGGTGCTGCCTGTGCTTCACGGCAGAAACGGCGAGGACGGCACTCTGCAGGGCCTTCTTGAAATGAGCGGCATCCCATACTGCGGCTGCGGCGTGCTGGCCAGCGCACTGTGCATGGACAAAGTACACGCAAACATGGCCTTTGACCGCCGGGGCATCCCACACTGCAAATGGGATTTCATGATGGACTGGGAACTGGAAAACTTTGATGAAATTGCAGACAGAATGGAAAAACAGCTGGGCTGGCCTATATTTGTAAAGCCTGCAAACAGCGGCTCTTCCGTAGGTGTTTCCAGAGCTGAAAACAGGGAGGAACTGAAAAACGCAATACACACCGCCCTTGCCCACGACAACAAGGTTATCTTTGAAGAATTTGTTGCCGGCCAGGAAGTGGAATGTGCTGTATACGGCAACTGCCCTGACCTTATCGCCAGCGAAGTGGGCGAAATAGGCGCAAGCGCCACATTCTATGACTATGATGACAAATACAAAAACGGCACCAGCAGGACATATATCCCTGCCAACCTGCCTGTAGAAACAAGACAGGAAATCCAGAGACTGGCAAAGAAAGCCTTTACAGCGATGGACTGCAAGGGTCTGTCCCGTGTGGACTTCTTTGTTAAACAGGACGGCACAATCCTGCTGAACGAAATCAACACCCTGCCTGGCTTTACACACATCAGCATGTACCCGCAGCTGATGCAGCACACAGGCATGAGCTATGCCCGGCTGGTGGATGGCATTATCCGCCTGGGACTGGAAGGTGCAGAAGATGAGAGATAAACCGATAGGCGTATTTGACTCCGGTGTAGGCGGTCTGACCTGTGCAAAGGAACTGCTGAAACTGGTGCCGAACGAAAATATGATTTACCTTGGGGACACAGAACGTATGCCATATGGCGTGAACACAAAGGAAACCCTTGTGAAATACACCAATGACGACGTGGACTTCCTGCAGCGCAGGGACGTAAAGCTGATAGTTGTTGCCTGCGGCACAGTGTCCAGCAATGTACCGGCAAACCAGATAAAAAATCTGTCTGTGCCGTACATAGACGTTATATCCCCTACAATTTCCGCTGCCGTAAAGGCAACAAAAAACAAGCGAATAGGCATTATCGCCACACCTGCCACAATAAAATCCGGCAGCTTTGCACAGCGCCTGAAAATGTTTGACAAGGACATTGAAATTGTTTCACAGGGTGCCCCACAGCTGGTTACCCTGGTGCAGGACGGCTATATAGATGAAGACAACTTCATCACAAACAGCGTGTGCAGGGAATACCTGGCACCTATCAAGGCTTTCGGTGTGGATACACTGATTCTGGGCTGCACACACTTCCCTATTATTTCAAAAATCATCCAGAATATTATGGGCGATGACGTGACACTGATTGACGCCGGCTATGAAACAGCCCTGGAAGTCAAGAAAGTGCTGAAAACACTGAATCTGGAAAGAACTGCCCCACGTGACAGAGTGGAATACTATGTTACCAGCGAACCGGAAAGCTTTGACCGGGTGGCAAACATCTTCCTGGGTGACGGCAGTGACGCCAAAGCTATTCTGAAAGATATAAAGGACTGACAATGAGAGAAAACTATCTGATAACAATTGACGGGTTTATGTCCATGGGGGACGATACTGATTCCGTAAGCCTGACAACAGTGGGCTCTTACTATGAAAAGAACGGCAAGCAGTACATCGTCTACAAGGAAACCGAAGCCACCGGCTTTGCCGGCTGTACCACCACACTGAAGGTGTGGGAGGGAGGCGTGTCCATGACACGTTTCGGCAATATGGCAAACAGCACACTGATAATTGAAAAAGGTGCTGTGAACCTGTGCAACTACCAGACCGTGGCCGGCCCCATTATGCTGGATATAAACGGAATAGACATTGTGAACAACCTGCACCCGAAGGGCGGCAGCCTTACCTTTGAATACAGCCTGAACAGTTCAGGTATGCTTATCAGTGACAATAAAGTGAATGTAACAGTTAAGGAGATAAATTAAAGTGAGTTTAGAAAAATTTGACGGTATGAACCTGGCCAAGGAACAGGTATCAACACTGGTTAAAAATGCTATTGAAAAAGCTATCGCAGCAGGCGACCTTGTACAGCCTGAAGCTATGAGAGATTTTGTGGTTGAAATTCCACAGGACCTGCGCAACGGCGACTTTTCCACAAATGCCGCTATGGTAAATGCAAAGAACTTCAAATCCAATCCAAGGGCAATTGCAACAGCTATTCTGAAATATGCTGAATTTGAGGGCACATTCTTTGACAGAGCAGAGCTGGCAGGCCCTGGCTTTATCAACTTCTTCCTCAACCACTCCTACTTTGAAACAGTGGTTAAGGCTGTGCTGGAAAACGGCGATGACTACGGCAGAACAGACTACGGCATGGGCAAAAAATACAACGTGGAATTTGTTTCCGCAAACCCTACAGGCCCTATGCACCTGGGCAACGCCCGTGGCGGCGCTCTGGGAGACATTCTGGCTGAATGTCTGGCATGGTCCGGCCACAACGTGACAAGGGAGTTCCTTATCAATGACGCCGGCAACCAGATTGAAAAATTCGGTATGTCACTGGAAGGCAGATATATGCAGCTGTTTGACGAAAGCTATCCTTTTGACGAAAGCTTCTACCAGGGTGCAGACATCATTGCAAGAGCAAAGGAATTCCAGGCTATCCACGGCGATTCCTATGTGAACAAGCCACTGGAAGAAAGAAAACAGGCTCTGGTTGAATATGCACTGCCAAGAAACGTGGCTGATATGAAGGCACATCTGGAAAAATACCGCATCAAATATGATGTATGGTTCTCTGAACAGGCAATGCGCGACAGAGGCGACGTTGAAAAAGCCATCGCTATTCTGACAGAAAACGGCTACACATACGAAAAAGACGGCGCACTGTGGTACAAAGGCACAGCCCTGGGCGAAGAAAAGGACGAAGTTCTGGTAAGAGCAAACGGCATCTCCACATACTTTGCTGCTGACATTGCATACCACTATGACAAATTTGTTACACGTTCCTTTGACAGAGCCATCAACGTATGGGGTGCAGACCACCACGGCCACGTGGCAAGAATGAAAACAGCCATGAACGCACTGGGTCTGGACGGCAACAAGCTGGACGTTGTGCTGATGCAGCTGGTAAAGCTTATCGGTGATGCAAAGGACGAAAACGGCAACGTTATCCTGGACGAAAGCGGCAAACCAAAGAAAACAGAAATCAGAATGAGCAAACGTACAGGCAAGGCTATCCAGTTGGTAGACCTGCTGGACGAAATTCCAATCGATGCAGCAAGATTCTTCTTCAACACAAGAGAACCTAACACACATCTGATTTTTGACCTTGACCTGGCTATCCAGGAAAACAGCGAAAACCCTGTTTACTATGTACAGTATGCACACGCAAGAATCTGCAGCATCCTGCGCCAGCTGGAAAGAGAAAACCTGACAGCTGACGGCATTGAAAACGCAGACCTGACACTGCTGGCAGACCCTGCAGAAATCGAACTTATCCGCACACTGTCCTATATGCCTGGTGAAATCATTGCAGCCGGCAAAGCATACGACCCATCCAAAATCACAAAATACTCCATTACACTGGCTACACAGTTCCACCGCTTCTACAACGCCTGCCGCGTTAAAGGCGAAGACGAAGCACTGTCCAAGGCAAGACTGGCACTGTGCGTGGCAACAAGATACGCCATTGCAAACTGCCTGAAGATTATGAACATCACAATCCCTGAACAGATGTAATGAATATAAAAATACCTGCTTTTCTGTGAAACAGCAGGTATTTTTAATGTGCAACGGCACGTTGACATATTGCAACGGCCTGCATTATGGACAGTTTTTAAATCTGTGTTAAAATAAAATCACACAATAACATAGGCTATTATGACTTTATGCGAAATAATTTACAGTTTGAGAAAGAAAAACGGAATGTCTCAGGAAGATGTAGCCAATCAGCTGGGCCTGCGCCGCCAGACCATATCAAAATGGGAGCTGGACACATCTGTACCGGATATAAAAAATCTGAAACTGCTGGCGGAAATATTTGGTGTGTCTGTGGATTATTTGCTCAGTGATGAAATATCCGACAACGCTGAAATATATATACCGCCAAAATATTTCTACAGACTGCTTCTTCTTACATATAAAGAAAATTTCAGAAAACCATTTTTTATTTGTATAATCATTTCTTTTACTTTTCTTTTTTACAGCTACTTGTTGCGTTTTTTCAAAGTCCCTCTTAACCATTTTATATGGAAAACAGCTTTAAGTTTTGGTGCACCACT
>JAFQAF010000143.1 GCA_017400025.1 Oscillospiraceae bacterium | reverse complement strand
TATAGTCATCGGCACCGCCAAAGCAGAGGATTTTCATATCCTCGATTTCCAGCACCTGGCCGCGCTTTATGTAATACACCTGGCCGGGGCATATTTCCTTGGCCTGTGCATTATGGAATATTGTGTCAGGATATTTTTCCAGGGCAGAAAAATTTTCGTTGTAGCCGTCTATAAACAGCACTCTGAAAGGCAGCTTTGCAATCTTCTTCAGGTTCTTTTCCTGTTCACGGCTGCCGTCCCACACAAAGCCGAAATCTCCCAGCACTATCACAGTGTCATATTTCTTTATGAATTTCAGTTTCTTGTCTGTCAGCCTTTCCAGCTCCCCGTGGGTATCTGCGGTTACAAAAACCATTTTTATCCTCCTGTTAAATAATTATCTTTTCTTTATTATAAGGTAAAATTATGGTAAAATATATATTTAGAAACATATAATTATAAATAATATACTTTATATATTTTAATATAAAACTTAAGGAATGTCCATATGAAAAAAATATGCAGAATCATCAGCGTGGCTATGGCTGTGGTGCTGTCTCTTTCCGTATTCACGGTTTCAGCTGCCGCTGAAGGAGAGGCCAGATACGAGCTGCCTTTTGAAGCCAATGCCAAAAGCTATATTCTTGTAAGTCTTGATACAGACGAAATTATCTTTGAAAAAAACAGCGATGAACAGTATATACCGGCTTCCCTCACAAAAATGCTGACAGCCTATACTGTTATGAAATATGTGGATGACCTGGACGGTACTATGGTCACAGCACCCCGTTATATCTATGATGAGCTCTAGGGTTACAACGGCTCCACTGCCGATATCCGCAAGGGGGAAACCCTTTCCGTCCGTGACCTGCTTTATGCACTTATGTTGCCGTCAGCAAACGAAGCTGCCAGCATTCTTGCAGACTATGTGGGCAACGGCAGCATAGAAAACTTCTGTATGATGATGAACAACGAGGCCAAAAAGCTGGGCTGTGAAAACACAAACTTCACCAATGCCCACGGCCTTTTTACAGACAATCACTATACATCGGCCTATGATATGTATCTTATCGCAAAGGCCTGCTACAATACACCGGGCTTTATGGATATTGTTACCACTGATACTTACCAGCTGCCGGATGTGGAAAGATATGAATACCTGGGGGGCTGGTTTATCCGCTCCACAGTGCGGATGCAGAGACGTACCTCCCCGTACTACCGCTCATATATCAGAGGTATGAAAACCGGGTCACTGCCGGAAATCGGCCACAACTTTGTGACTGTATGCCAGAAAGACGGTGAAAACTACATTCTTGTGGTTATCGGTGCCAGCACAGCAGAGGAAAAATCTGCAGCCTTTACCACCACTGCCACAATAATGGACTATTTCTTTGATGCCTATTCACTGCGCAGTGCCAATACCCTTACCTACCCGGTGACAGATGTCACACTGAAATATGCAAAGGATACAGACACCCTGCTGCTGTATGCAGACAACGAGGTTATGTCTGTTCTTCCGGACGATGCTGACGAAACCAGTTTCCGGAAAGTCTACAACCTGCCCGAATATGTGGGCGCGCCTGTGGAAGCAGGGGATGTAATCGGCACAGTTGATTACTATCTTGCCGGCCAGAAAGTGGGCACCAGCCAGCTGGTAAGCCACGACACAGTGGAGCGCAGTATGATAATGTTCCTTGCAGGCAAACTGCAGGAGGCCTTTTCTTCACTGTACTTCAGGGTTGTAGTAGCAGTTTCGGTATGCCTTGTTATCATTTATATTATTTACACATATATCCAGTTCAAAAAGCATGAAAAGATGCAGAAAGTACACAGGAACAGACGATGAATGAATTCTATATAGTTTTAAGCCGTTCCCATACCACCGTTGCAATGATGGTACGCACTTTTACAAAAAAATACTACAGCCATGCATCGTTGGCTTTCTCTCCAAGCCTGGACAGCTTCCATTCCTTCGGCAGAAAAAATCCGAAGATGATGCTGCCTGCAGGTTTTATCACGGAGGGAATTGACAACGGTTATTTCGGCCTGTGGCCGGACACAAAAATCCTTGTGCTTAAGGGAGCACTCTGTGATGACGAGTTCAGCCTGCTGCAGCAGCGTGTGCGGGAGTTTGAAATCGACAGGGCAGAATTCAGATACAATGTAATTGGACTGGTTACAAGCTATATCGGAATTCCATGGCACAGGCGGAAACATTATACATGTTCCGGTTTTGTGGCCTACCTTTTCAGGGATATCCTGGATTTTGGAAAAGATTATTCTCTGGTGCAGCCGGAGGATTTCTATAAATTTGATTTTGAAAAAATATATGAAGGAACAGCAGGAGAGTATGATTATGAAAAACTCAGTATTTGAAGTTAGTGATCCACGCAACATTTCCATTCTCACAGACTTTTATGAACTGACAATGGCAAACGGCTTTTTTGAAAGCGGCCGCAAGGACGACATAGGCGTTTTTGACCTTTTCTTCCGCCGTGTGCCGGACGCAGGCGGTTTTGCCATAGCCGCAGGCCTGGAACAGGCTATTGACTATCTGTCAAACCTTCACTTTACAGACAATGACATTGATTATCTGAGAAGCAAGGGCATTTTCAGCGAAGCATTTCTGGAATATATGAAAAATTTCAGATTTGAATGTGATGTATGGGCCATACCTGAAGGCACACCGATATTCCCCAAAGAACCACAGGTTATAGTGGAAGGCCCTATTATCCAGGCACAGCTGGTGGAAACAGCCTTGCTTGTTATTTTCAACCACCAGACACTTATTGCCACAAAGGCAAACAGAATTGTACGCTCGGCAATGGGCCGCCCGGTAATGGAATTCGGTGCACGCCGTGCACAGGGTGTGGATGCTGCCAACTACGGCAGCCGTGCCGCATACATAGGCGGCTGTGTTTCCACATCAAATACAATGATGGACCGTGACCAGGGTATTCCTGCCTCCGGCACAATGGCACACAGCTGGGTACAGAGCTTTGATTCCGAATACGAAGCCTTCAAACGCTATGCAGAAATTTACCCGGACAGCACAGTGCTGTTGGTGGATACCTTCAACGTTACAAAAAGCGGTATTCCAAACGCCATAAAGGTATTTGATGAAGTGCTGAAGCCAATGGGTAAACGCCCTGTAGGTGTGCGCATAGACTCCGGCGATATTGCCTATCTTTCCAAAAAGGCCCGTGCAATGCTGGATGCTGCCGGATACCCTGACTGTAAAGTTATGGCTTCCAACTCACTGGATGAATACATCATCCGTGACCTGCTTATCAACGATGCAAAAATTGACTCTTTCGGCATAGGCGAAAAGCTTATCACCAGCCGGACTACACCTGTTCTGGGCGGTGTATACAAGCTGGTTGCAGTAAAGGACAAGGAAAGCGGAGATTATATTCCGAAAATCAAGATAAGCGAATCCTTTGAAAAAATTACAGTTCCTTACAAGAAAAAAGTGTGGAGAATTTTCTCCAATGAAACAGGCAAGGCTCTGGCAGACTATATCACAATCCACGATGAAGACCCATCCAAGCTCAGCGAGATTACAATTTTCAGCCCGCTGGAACCATGGAAAAAACAGACACTTACAAACGTTACAATCAAGCCTCTCCTTGTGCCTGTTTTTGAAAAAGGCAGACTGGTCTATGAAAAACCTTCCCTCAGACAGATACGCCACTACTGTATGACACAGCTGGATACTCTCTGGGATGAACTGAAACGTCTGGAATACCCGCACAAATACTATGTGGACCTTTCCACAAAACTGTGGGAAGCACAGCGTGCCCTTCTGGAAAAAAACCATTGATGTGACAGAGTCACAAATCTGTTGCAATATATACTGATTTAGTGTATTTTAATATCAGGTAATAAATCCACCTTTATACTTGGTAAATTACGGCCTGCACGGGTTTATTGCCTGTGCAGGCTGAATTATTTGCAGTATACCGGTAAAAATTTATCTGATATTTAATTAAACTATGGCATTTTATAATATGTTGTAGTATAATAGAAATGTTAAGCTATAACTATACTAAACTTTACGGAGTACAAAATGTTAGAATTAAGAAACATCTGTTATTCAGTTTCCGACAACGGCAAAACAAAGGAAATACTGAAAAACGTTAATCTTACTATAGATGACAGATTTGTTGTTATCACAGGGCCAAACGGCTCCGGCAAATCCACACTGGCAAAAATCATTGCCGGTATCATTCAGCCTACATCAGGCCAGATTATCCTGGACGGCGAAGATATTACAGAAATGAACATCACAGAACGTGCAAAAGCAGGCATCAGCTTTGCTTTCCAGCAGCCTGTGCGCTTCAAGGGCATCACTGTAAAAGACCTTATCAACCTGGCAGCAGGCAGAAAAATCTCTTTTACAGAAGCCTGTGAATACCTTTCAGAGGTTGGTCTCTGCGCCCGCGATTACATCAACCGTGAGGTAAACGCATCCCTTTCCGGCGGCGAGCTGAAAAGAATTGAAATCGCTATGATTCTGGCACGCAGCACAAAGCTGTCTATCTTTGACGAACCGGAAGCAGGCATTGACCTGTGGAGCTTCAACAGCCTGACAAGAGTTTTTGAAGCAATGCACGAAAGCATCAAAGGCAATATTCTCATCATTTCCCACCAGGAAAGAATTCTGGATATTGCAGACAAAATTGTTCTGCTGAAAAACGGCGAAATCGCACAGATTGGCTCCAAAGAAGAAGTAATGCCAAATATTCTGGGCGGCGGTGTATGTCCGCAGATAAAGGAGTAAACTATGGCAATGAAACTTGATAAAATTCAGCTTAACCTGCTTGAACAGGTGGCAGACCTTCACGATGTGCCTGCAGGTGCTTACAATATCCGTACAAACGGCCGGGCTGCTGCACGCAACACAACAGCCAATATAGACATTGTGTCCAAAGAAGACAAGGACGGCATTGATATCATTATCAAGCCGGGCACAAAAAATGAAAGTATCCACATTCCTGTGCTGCTGTCTGAAAGCGGCATCGAAGAAATGGTATACAACGATTTCCACATCGGTGATGACTGCGATGTTGTTATTGTTGCAGGCTGCGGCATCCACAACGGCGGCGACCTTGCCAGCAAGCACGACGGTATCCACAGCTTTTTCATCGGCAAAAATGCAAAGGTAAAATATGTGGAAAAACATTATGGCTACGGCGACGGCCGCGGCGAAAAAATCATGAACCCTGTAACTGTTATCGAAATGGGCGAAAACAGCTATTTTGAAATGGAAACAGCACAGATTCGCGGCGTGGACTCCACAAACCGCAAAACTGTGGCAAAACTGGCAGACGGCGCCACACTTATCGTAGGCGAAAAACTGCTGACACATGGCACACAGAAGGCTATCACAGAGTTTGAAATCGACCTTTACGGCGAAAACAGCTCTGCACACGTGGTTTCCCGCTCTGTTGCACAGGACGAATCCTACCAGGAATTCATCTCCCGTGTATACGGCAACAACGCCTGCAACGGCCACACAGAATGTGATGCCATTGTTATGAACAGCGCAAAGGTTACAGCCATTCCGGAAATCAAGGCAAACCATACAGAGGCCAGCCTTATCCACGAAGCCGCCATCGGCAAAATTGCCGGCGAACAGCTTATCAAGCTGATGACTCTGGGCCTTTCTGAAAAAGAGGCAGAAGAGCAGATTATTTCCGGCTTCCTTAAATAATATAAAACAGATGAAAAAAGACGCCTTTAAAGGCGTCTTTTGTTTGCTTATAAAATAAATAATAACCTATGATATTATTTATTATACAAATTATTTATATCTATAGTATTGTATATGTAACATAATAAATGATTTATGCTTAATATACAAAAAACCGAATCAAAGCCTTGTATGTTTGTGCAGAAAAGCAATTGATAAAAAGTTAACGATAACTTATAATAGCATTGGGTTATCCCTATATAAAAGAAAGGAAAATGACACAATGAAAAGAATTATTGCTATGGCACTTTCCGTTGTTATGATGCTTTCCGTATTCACAGCATGCTCCTCTGAACCACAGGGCGGCGCTGAAGGCGAAAGCAAAGCTGCAGACATCGTAGTTATCGGTGCAGGCGGCGCAGGCATGACAGCAGCTATCAAAGCTGTGCAGGACGGTGCAACAAACGTTGTTATTGTAGAAAAAACAGCTATGGCCGGTGGTAACACACTGCGCGCTACAGGCGGTCTCAATGCAGCAGAAACAACTTTCCAGGACAGAGATGGTATCGAAGACTCTATCCAGCTGTTTATTGATGACACAATGAAGGGCGGCAAAAATATCAACGACCCTGAACTGGTTAAATATATGGCAGAAAACTCTGCAGAAGCACTCTACTGGGCAAATGACCTGGGTGCAGACCTGACAGTAGTTGGTCTGTTCGGCGGCGCAAGCGTAAAAAGAATTCACCGCCCATCAGACACATCTGCAGTTGGTCCAGTTTTGGTAAAAACACTGCTGAACAAAATTGAAGAACTGAAAATCCCTGTTCTTTACAACACAAAAGCAGACGCTATCCTGACAGACGACAACGGCGCAGTATGCGGCGTTAAAGTAACAGACGAAAACGGCACATACACAATCAACTGTAAAGCAGCAGTTCTGGCTACAGGCGGCTTCGGTGCAAACAGCGAAATGGTTGTTCAGTACAAAGCAGACCTGGCAGGCTTCGGCACAACAAACGCCGCTTCCGCTACAGGTGACGGTATCGCTATGGGTACAGCTGTAGGCGCTGCTACAGTGGATATGGAACAGATCCAGACACACCCTACAGTACATCCTGAAACACAGACAATGTACACAGAAGCTGTTCGCGGCAACGGTGCTATCCTTGTAAACAAGGAAGGCGCACGTTTCACAGACGAAATGGGCACACGTGACGTTGTTTCTGCTGCTATCCTGGAACAGACAGACGGCCAGGCATGGCTGGTATTTGACCAGGCAGTACGCGACAGCCTGAAAGCTATCGAAGGCTATATCTCTGCAGGTATTGTAACAGAAGCAGCTACAGTTGAAGAACTGGCAACAGCTATCGGCGCAGACCCTGCAACACTGAAAGCAACAATGGACAAAGTGGCTGAAACAGTAAACACAGGTGCAGAAGACGAATTCGGCAGAGCAGGTATGGAACTGCCTCTCACAGAAGCAAACTTCTACGCTTGCCTGGTTGCTCCTGCTATCCACCACACAATGGGCGGTCTGAAAATCAACACAGAGGCACAGGTTCTCAAAGAAGACGGCACAGCTATCCCTGGTCTGTTTGCAGCAGGTGAAGTAACAGGCGGTGTTCACGGCGCAAACCGTCTGGGCGGCAACGCTGTAACAGATATCGTGGTATTCGGCAGAACAGCAGGTGCTTCCGCTTACACATATCTTGCAGCAAACGGCGGCAACACAGAAGCAACAATCGTTGTAGAAACAGAAACAGAAGAAACAGTAAAA
This sequence comes from Oscillospiraceae bacterium, assembly GCA_017400025.1. The sequence goes on along the minus strand of JAFQAF010000143.1, from coordinate 4,981 downwards.
CCGGAAGTTGAAGCAGATTTCAAAGACGGCACATACACAGCAGCAGCTAAAGGTATGAACGGCGATGTTACAGTGGAAGCTACAGTTGAAGAAGGCGAAATCGTTTCCATCACACTGACAGACCACGCTGAAACAGAAGGCATCTACGAAACAGCTGTTGACGGCGTAATCCCACAGATTATCAAAGGCCAGACAACAGAAGTAGACGTTGTTGCAGGTGCTACACTTACATCCAACGCTATTATCGCAGCAGTTTCCGATATTATGGACCAGGCTGCTTAATCACAGCAATCAAAACAGGGCATCACAGATGCCCTGTTTTTTATCCCAAAATAAAAAGAGGGCACAGGCCCTCTTTTGTTTTATATCCGATTATACAATTTGTAATATTTTATTTCAATATTATGGTCTCAGACCAAGGCCGCCTTCAAGAGTGATTGTTTCACCTGTCATATATTTGAAGTCCGGTCCTGCCAGCTGTACGCATACACGGCCTATGTTCTTTTCAGGGTCTGCAAAGTAGCCTGCCGGCGGTGTTTCCACATTTTCTTCAAAGGCCTGCGGATACTGCAGACTGAAGTTTTCCAGCCGGCTGGTCCAGGCCAGAGGGCATACCACGTTTACGTTCACCCCGTCTGCGGCCCATTCTGTGGCGGCAACCCTTGTCAAACCGCGGATTGCTTCCTTTGCAGCAGCATAGGAGCTCTGGCCAAAGTTGCCGAAAAGCCCTGCGCCTGATGCAAAGTTGATTACGCTGCCTTTGCTTTCCTTCAGATAAGGATAAGCGGCTTTCATATAGTAGAATGTGGCGTACAGCCCGGAATACATAGCCAGGTTGAACTGCTCTGTTGTATGGTTTGCCAGTGTTACGCCGGAAGCGGATGCCTGGGCGTTGTTTATCAGCACGTCAATGCCGCCGAATTTTTCCACTGCCCGGTTTATTACCTTTGCCACCACCCGCTCATTGTCGGCCTGTGGGTTTATATCAGCCTGGATTGCCAGCACCTGTATGCCGTACAGTCTTTCCAGCTCTTCCTTGGCTTCATTCAGTTTGTCCATATTTCTGCCGGTAATCACCAGGTTTGCACCTTCCTTGGCGTATGCTGTTGCTATGCCGTAACCTATAGAGCCGCTGCTGCCGTCTGCCAGCACCCGTCTGCCAGCGCCTGTGATAATAGCTGTTTTATTTTTCAGAAATCCCATAATGTACCTCCATTACGTTGATTGTTGTCTTTTATTGTTTGATTATACTATAGCATATTCCCGTATTTATTTTCAGTGAAAAAGTTACAAAAAACCGCCGGCTGTACAGGTACAGTCAGCGGTTTTGAATTTTTATTGATGCAGCAATATGCACGGCCGGTAATTACTGTATTTCCAGTACATTGCCCACAAACAGCGGCAGGCCGGCATCCATATCTGCTATCATATACACAAAGGGTCTGTCCAGGCGCACTTCTTTTATTTCCTCCGGCTCCTCCACACAGCTGGTGCAGTCCACACCCACCAGTGTCACAGCGGCGGCCTTTGTACCGGCCCTGTCCACGGTGATATGTGTTTTATGGGCCACGGTGCCTATGTACAGGTTGGTGTCACTGCTGCCCATGGCGCCCAGGTCTGCTTTGTCTTTGTCAAAGGCCCGTTCCATGCCCATACTTTTCAGCACATCGTTCAGCTGTGCGGAAAAGTCAGTAGTGAATTCCGGTATGGAAACATTTACAGTTTTTCTTTCAACAGCCCCCAGAATATTTTCAATTGCAGTCCCGTCAAAACTGCGGCACCAGTCCACAATGTCAGTTCCTTCCCGGGGCAGTATGCCCACAAAGGCATAGCGGCCGCCCTCATAGTATTTTGCAAAGCCGGTGGCACTGCCGGTTTCAAAATAATGCCGCTCTGCGCTGTGCATAAAGTCGGCAGACTGCTTTTCTCCGTTATAAGAGGTAAAATCTTCTTGCCATATATCCCTTTTTTCATATTCTGTATGCCATTTGCTTTCAAAACACAGTGCGTTCACCAGAAACATCACGGTTTCCCGGTCTATTTTGTCAATTATCCTGTCTATCATACCATTGGTATGCTGTTTCACATAGCTGTTGATGTCCTTTACGGTGCCCCGGTCAAAAGGCGCTCTGTACAGCCCGACAGTATAATAGTCAGCCGCAGTCTGCAGAAATTCCTCCTGCGGCACAAAGCTGTCCCTGTACCATATTGCATTGGCCACCGCCAGAGGGCTGTTTTCCTGCAGGCTGTCCATATATGCCTTCAGCCCTGTGTTCAGCTTTTCTGTGTCAGCACCCAGCACGGCTTCCATCTGTTCTTTTGTGGCCTGCTGTGCGCCGTTTGCTGTCATTGCCAGGGCATAGGCCACGCTGAAAGGGGAGACAAGGGTGTTTGCATCCTCTGCGGTACACCGGCCGAACAGCCTGCCGCTGAAATCATAAAGATAATCAAGGCCGGTATCCTCTGCCGGCACTGCCACGCGGCAGGGAGTGATATTTTCCGCCAGATTTTCAGACAGTGAACAGCTTTTGCTGCAGCCGGTGAAAAGCATCGCCGCCGCCATAAATAAAGCCAGAAATTTCTTCATAACAAAACCCTCCCTTTATTCTCAATACGAATAAAGAAAGGGTTTTATTGCATTATCTGTAAAAATCTTCCCTTACCACTCTGTAGGCAGGTGTGTAGTGGCGGTGGTACTCCCCTGTATGGGAAACAGGGCGTATGCCCCCGGCCAGATATTCTTCCACAGCTTTTTCTGCTGCTTCACTGTCAAAAGCCAGCAGACCCTCTGCGGCCATTGCTTTCAGCGTTTCCAGTTTTGCAAGAAAAGCGGCATCGCTTCCGCTTTTTATGTTTGCACTGGCTACAAAGGCGGTGTTCACCTTTTCCAGCCGGCTTTCCTCCAGCCCTTTGATGCACAGGCGTATGTACCCGCCGCCTATAGGCTGTGGGGTTTCCGCCGGCAGGTGTTTTACTTTCTGCCATTCCTCATACAGTCTTCTGCTACTGTAGCCCCGGTCCTGTATCAGATGCCCCGGCCCGTACTCACTCTGGAAAAGCAGTTTTATATAATCCCCCGGCTGTGCTGCCGGGTGCAGTTTCTTTTCAGAAAGTATAATGTCTCTCATATTTATACTCCTTTTTATAATTGTTTTTAATATATCACCGGGGCACCGCATTGTCAAACAGCAAGAATCTGTGCTATACTTTTATAAAACCTGCCACCGGACAAAGGGGGGTAAAAATGAGCACCACGGCACTTAAACTCACAGCACTTGTGTTTATGACAGCCGACCATATCGGCCGGTTTATTCCCGGTGCACCCTTTTTCCTGCGCATAATCGGCCGCATTGCCGCACCGGTATTCCTTTTCTGCAGCCGGTGGGGCTACGACTATACAAAAAACAGAAAAAGCTACCTTACAAGGCTGTACGTTTTTTCACTTGTTACCGGTGTAATGAATTTTGCCCTGAACACGCTGTACCCGGCGGCTTACCACAGGGCAGGCGGCAATATCTTTTCCACCATTTTTGTTATTCTTATGTATATATGGCGGATAGAAAAGGGCGAAAGGGAAAAACTGCTGTATGGCCTGCTGCACCTTGCCAGCTGGGGAATACACGGGGTGCTGACCTCTTATGGTGCAGAAAACCTGCTGTGTATCACAGATGCCCTTGTCCCCAGTATCTTTGTGTGCGAAGGCGGCACCATGCTGTTTATTATGGGCCTGCTGTTTTATTACTCAAAGCAGGACAAAGCCCTTCTCCGCCGCAATTATCTTGTTTTCTGCATTGTCTATACAGCTGTTACGGTGTTTTCCGCCTTGCCGGCAGTCACCGGCATACAGCTGACACTGTGGGATATCCTCTTCCGCTATTATATCCAGTGGCTGCAGGTCCTGGCGCTACCCTTTATCCTTACCTACAATGGCCGTAAGGGCGCCGGCCTCAGGTGGCTGTTTTATTTTTACTATCTCCTTCATACACTGGTGCTTTTCCTTGCAGGAAACACCCTTATATAAATGAAAAGGTGAAATATGATTATTGATATTACTCAGGAAATTCTTTCCTGCCGGGTTTATCCCGGAGACCCTGCCCCAAAAAGCGAAAAACTGATGGATATGGAAAAAGGCGATTTATACAATCTCACCGCCTTTTCCATGTGCTGCCACAACGGCACTCACATAGATGCCCCTGCCCATTTTATAAAGGACGGCCGGACTGTGGATATGCTGCCGCCGGATACCTTTGTGGGCCGGTGTACAGTGGCGGCCTGCAGCGGTGATGTCACCGGGGCAGATGCAGAAAAAATCCTTTCTGCCGCCACTGCCTGCAATGCCGGGGAAAGAATACTCATAAAAGGGGATGCTGTTGTCACTCCGCCGGCAGCCCGTGTTTTTGCCCGGGCAGGGGTAAAGCTGCTGGGCGTGGAAAGCCGGTCTGTTGGTCCGGTGGATGCCCCTATGGAGGTGCATATAATCCTGCTTTCAACTGGCGTTGCCCTGCTGGAAGGTCTGGTGCTTGGCAATGTGCCGCCTGGACAGTACACCCTTTTCTGTGCCCCTCTGAACATAGCCGGGGCAGAGGGCAGCCCCTGCCGCGCCTTTCTTGTGAAATAAAGCACTGCAGGCAGAAAACAAAAGGGGAAAACTATGGCATCGCACAAAAAATATCTGGATTATATACTGGAACAACTGTCCGGTCTGGAGGAAATAACCTGCAGGCCCATGATGGGTGAATACATTTTATATTACAAAGGCAAAATTATCGGCGGTATATATGACGACAGACTTCTGGTAAAGCCTGTCAGGGCCGCCCTTGACCTTATGCCGGATACAACCCGTAAATTGCCCTATGACGGGGCAAAGGAGATGCTGCTGGTAGACAACGTGGACAGCAGGGAGTTCCTGGCTACGCTGTTCAATGCTATGTACAGTCAGCTTCCTGCACCTAAGAAGAGAAAATAAGTAGTTCACAGTATC
>JAFQAF010000142.1 GCA_017400025.1 Oscillospiraceae bacterium | reverse complement strand
GAGCCCATAATGTTTGCCAGCTGGCTGGAGGAAACCCTCACCACACCTTTGTTTTTCAGTTCAGTGATATATCTGTAGTATCTTGGGAGCCTGCGAATTACAGGCAGTGAAGCTTTGATGTTAGGCATAGTATTTATACCGCCTTTCTTTCCTTAATATTTCAATTATAACTGTGTTTTTTGAGTTTGTCAAATTTTACACAAACTTTTTGCAGTATAATTATTTTACATACAGGGCATAATTACCCCAAAAAGGAAAAGGTGAAGCTGTATGTGTGAAGAAAACGGAAAAAATACCATGGATACATCCCGGCAGGACGGTGCCGTGACAAAAACAAAAGGCAGGTACCCTATACACTGCCTGACCATAATAGGCCAGATTGAGGGCCATTCCGAGGCAGGCAGTTCTATGAAAACCACAAAATATGAACACGTAATTCCACAGCTGATTGCAGTGGAGGAAGACCCGGAAATAAAAGGGCTGCTGATAATACTGAACACTGTGGGCGGAGATGTGGAGGCAGGCCTTGCCATATCAGAACTTATCTGCGGTATGACAAAGCCTACTGCCAGCATTGTTCTGGGCGGCGGCCATTCCATAGGTATTCCGCTGGCGGTTTCTGCAGACCGTTCATTTATAGTGCCCACTGCTACCATGACCATTCACCCGGTGCGCCACAGCGGCACAGTGCTGGGAGTAAACCGGACTATGGACTACCTGGAGGCCATACAGAACAGGATAACAGGCTTTGTGGCAAAAAACAGCTCCATTACGCAGGAAAGGTTTACAGAGCTTATGATGGAAACCGGCCAGCTGATTATGGATGTGGGCACAGTGGTGGACGGACATCAGGCAGTCAGCGAAGGGCTTATTGACCAGATAGGCTATCTGAAGGATGCGCTGGAATTTCTTTACAGCAGAATAGAAAATTAAAGGTTTTAAAAGTTCTGATAATATGGTAAAATATAATGTAATGCAAATTTACGTCAGCCGGCTGTGCCGGTTTACATATACGGAGGAATCTTATGACAGTTACAGATGCAATTTTACAGGGTATTATCCAGGGCCTTACAGAATTTCTGCCCATATCCAGTGACGGACATCTTTCAATATATCAGCACTTCACCGGCAACTATGGTGAAAGCGCACTGATTTTCACACTTATGCTTCACATTGGCACACTTATTGCCGTGCTTGTTACATACCGCAGAACCATATGGGAACTTATCTGCGAAGTTTTCTCAATAGCATATGATTTTTTCCATCGCCGTCTGAAAAGCACACACCCTTCAGAAATGCGCTGTATGGTATATATGCTTATCATCACCACTCTGCCGCTGTTCGGCTTTGTGCTGATAAAGGATTTTATCACATCCTTTGCAGAGGATAAGGACATTATAGTGGAAGGTCTCTGTTTCCTGTTCACAGCTGTAATGCTGTTCCTTGCGGCAAAATGTATCAAAGGCCGCAAAGGTGCAAAACAGATGAGCGTAAGGGATGCACTGCTGATAGGCATTTTCCAGGGGCTGGCAATCCTTCCGGGTGTTTCACGCTCCGGTTCCACAATATCCTCCGGCCTGCTGTTTGGCTACAGCAAGGATTTTATGGTTACATTTTCCTTTATCCTTTCCATACCTGCCATCCTGGGGGCCTGTGTGCTGGATATTCCGGAAATCATAGCTGCCGGCATGGTTTATTCCTGGCCGGTGATTATAGCAGGCCTTGTGTCCAGCGCAATAGTTGGCTTTATTGCTATCAGGCTTATAAGATATCTTGTAATCAACGATAAATTCATCGTGTTCTCATACTATACATTTGTCCTTGGCACCGTTGTTCTGCTGGTTGGTCTGGCAGAAAAATTCCTGGGCTTTTCATTTATGATTTAAACTTCTTTATAAGGAGAAAAAATGGCAAACAAAACTACAAAGAAAAAAACAACCGCTAAAACAGGCGGAAAGACAACACAGACCACCGGCAAAAAACGTGGCCGCCCTTCCAAAAAAGCACAGAAGCAGGCGGAAATCAACCGCGCCTGGAGCATACTTATGTTTGCCCTTGGCGCTATGATAACAGCCATGTCCTTTGTGCCGGGCGAAAACTTCTGGGCATATCTCAGGGAAGACTGTCTTTTGGGCATGTTTGGCTTTTCATCCTATCTTGTGGGCCCGGTACTGCTTTATATCGGCTATCTCACAGCTTTCGGAAAGCCGGTAAAGCGGAAGATGTTCTGGGCTTTCGGCTTTATAATCCTCCTGTCCAACGCTGTACATATTTTCTTCACCGGCAGTGTGGCAGGGGATACGGTTGCAAAACAGCTGATAGAACTGCACCGCATCGGCAAGGCAAAAACCCTCTCCGGCGGTGTGTCTGCATGTATCCTGGCTCTGCCTATGCTGGCACTGTTCGGGGCTGTACCGGCAAAAATTTCCATCGCAGTGCTGACAGTGGCTTTCTTTATGTTCCTTACAGACACTACACCGTACCATATCTATGTGCGCATGAAGGAAAAAGCCATCCGTGAAAAGGAAGAACTTGCCCGCCAGATGGAAGAAAACCGTGCCGCCCGTGCCGAAAAACTGCGGATTAAAGAGCGGAAAAGGGCAGAGGCTGAAAAACAGCGCATAGAAGCGGAAAAACAGCTTCAGCTGGCACCGCCAAAAACAAAACGTACAAAGAAAATAGACTTTGAAATAGACGATAAACCATCTGTGGATGTATTTGCAGAGGAAAAGGGAACTGCTGCGGAAAACGTGAACGTGGAAGAAACAGTGGCAGCCACCTTTGACAATGTGAAAGAACAGAAATCTGTTGAACAGCAGAAGATTGATGAAATTATGAAAAAGCTCAATCTCTCCCATTCAGCAGAGGAAAATAAGGAAGAAAAATCTCCCGCCACAGAAAAAACTCTCACAGAGATTGAAAAGGCGAAAAACACCCTTACAAAGGCGGAAAAAGACGCCATTGTGCCGGTGAGCGAAATAGCCCCGGAACTTTCCGCAGAGGACAAGGCCTATATCTACAAGCACCCGCCTATAGACCTTTTTGAAAAAGGTGTGGTGAAAAATCCGGGCGATGTGGAAAACGAACTGAAAACAAACGCCAAAAAATTGGTGGAAACACTGGAAAGCTTTGGCGTACAGACCAGAATCATAGATATCAGCCGCGGCCCGGCAGTTACACGTTATGAACTGCAGCCACTGGCCGGTGTAAAAATCAGCAAAATCACAAACCTTGCAGATGATATTGCACTGAATCTGGCGGCCAGCGGTGTGCGTATAGAAGCACCTATTCCAAACAAGGCAGCTGTAGGTATCGAAGTGCCTAACAGACGGTCATCTTCAGTCAATATCCGCACTATTTTTGAAAATCCACAGTTCCGCAATGCACAGAGCCCGCTTACAATTGCACTGGGTGTGGACATTGCCGGCAATGTGGTCACCACAGACCTTACCCGTATGCCTCACCTGCTTATTGCAGGCTCTACCGGCAGCGGCAAGTCTGTATGTATCAATGCGATTATCATCAGCTTCCTCTACAAATCCAGCCCTGAGGATGTAAAACTTATCCTTATCGACCCTAAAGTGGTTGAACTGGCTGAATACAACGGCATACCTCATCTTATGATGCCGGTGGTTACAGAGCCTAAAAAGGCTGCAGGTGCCCTGGGCGGTGCAGTGGCCGAAATGGAAAAACGCTACCGCCTGTTTGCAGAAAACTCTGTAAGGGATATCAAATCCTTCAACAGGCTGGCAGCTGCCAAACCGGAGCTGGCTCTGGAAAAAATGCCATATATAGCAGTGGTTATTGACGAGCTGGCAGACCTTATGATGGTGGCCGGAAAAGAGGTGGAAGACTACATCTGCCGCCTGGCACAGAAAGCCCGTGCCGCAGGTATTCATCTTATCGTTGCCACACAGCGCCCGTCTGTAGACGTTATCACCGGCCTTATCAAGGCAAACATCCCTGCCAGAATAGCCTTTGCTGTTTCATCCCAGGTGGACAGCCGCACAATCCTTGACGGCGGCGGCGCAGAAAAGCTGCTGGGTATGGGTGATATGCTGTTCCTGCCGCTGGGTGCCAGCAAGCCGGTGCGTGTGCAGGGCACTTATGTAAAGGATGAGGAGATAGCATCTGTTATAGAATATATCAAGCGTGACTTTGTGGCTGAATACAACCAGGAAATGATTGAAAATATGGAAAAACTGGCCACAAAGGACAGGGGACAGTCAGCTTCAGACAACGGCGGTGAAGCCCGTG
>JAFQAF010000141.1 GCA_017400025.1 Oscillospiraceae bacterium | reverse complement strand
GTATTACGTAGATACAGCAGGTAAAAACACAAAACGAATAGCAGAGTATATACAAAACCAATTAAAAGAAGACCAAGTAAATGACCAAATGACACTCAAAGAATATGTAGACCCGTTTACGGGTAGTAAGTAATAGTCTTTCGCAGTGGTCAGACCGTCATGCATCTTAAGATGCTGCTAGTATCATAGGGCTTTGCCCGCATATGAAGAACCCCCGGCTTTGCCGGGGGGTTACTATTATGCTGTTTTGCTGTCACAGCACCTTTGCCCTGCATATACTGTAACGGCAGCCGCTTTATTATATGTATATGTAAAGGAGAATATATGGCTACAGGTTTTCTGCAGGTAATGGTGACCACACAGACAGCATTGCCTCTTGAGAATGTGAAAATCACAGTGACAGACAGTGCCACACAGCAGGTGCTGGAGGAGAAAACAGTATACACAGACGGCAGCGGCCAGTCACCGCTGATTGAACTGGAAACAGTGGAAAAGGAATATTCGCTGAATGAGGACAACACCGCTGTACTGCCCTATAAAAACTATGACCTGACAATAGAAAAGGAATTCTTTATAAGAGGAAAGGTGCTTGGTGTACAGATTTATGAAGGACAGACCACCTTCCAGACCATAGGTCTGATGCCGCGCCCCACAGACTTCGGCAATGAATTTGAAAGAGAGCTTGTCAGAGGTGATGTACAGAAGCTTTTCACCACAGAACCCAACCTGCAGCAGGGCAGAAATGATTATATACTGCAGAGGGTGGTGATACCGGAAAGTGTGACTGTCCACCTTGGCAGGCCGGACGCCAGCCGGCAGAACGTGACAGTGCCCTTCCGCACCTATCTGAAAAGCGTGGCCGCCAGCGAAATATACCCCACCTGGCCGGAAAATGCCCTGCGCGCAAATATACACGCCCAGATATCCTTTGTGCTGAACAGAATATATACCGAATGGTACCGCAGCCGCGGCTATAATTTTGACATTACAAACAGCACCAGTTTTGACCAGAAATACATACACAACCGCGCAACCTTTGATTCCACAGACAGAATCGTGGACGAAATATTTAATACCTATGTCACACGTTCCTTCTCGCGCGAACCTTATTTCACAGAATACTGTGACGGAAAGCAGGTATCCTGCAACGGGCTGAAGCAGTGGGGCACTGTGGACCTGGCAAACCAGGGTATGACGCCGCTGCAGATACTGCAGTATTACTATGGGGATGACATACAGATAAACGAAACCAACAATATTGCCAATGTGTCCACCTCTTACCCCGGCAGTCCCCTGCGCCGCGGCAGCACAGGACAGAATGTGGAAATACTGCAGGCCCAGCTGAACAGAATAAGCGATAACTACCCCGCCATACCAAAACTGACTGTGGACGGTATATTCGGCCGGAATATGGAAAACGCTGTGAAGATATTCCAGAGAACCTTCCGCCTTACCCGGGACGGAGTTGTGGGCAAAAGCACCTGGTACAGAATTTCATACATCTATGTGGCTGTGAAAAAGCTGGCAGAGCTGACCAGCGAAGGCGAAACCCTGGAGCCGGGCAGCTACCCCGGCAGGCCAGTAAGACAGGGTGACAGAGGGCTGAATGTTTCCATAGTTCAGTTTTACATCACTCAGTCTGCAGGCTATGTGCCCACAGTTTCTGCCGTGGATATAGACGGTGTATTCGGCAGCGGTACAAGACAGCAGGTGATAAACTTCCAGCGATACTACAACCTGACTCCGGACGGCATTGTAGGCAGTGCCACCTGGGAGAAAATGTACCTCCTGTACCAGAGCATACGCGACGGTGTGAGCACCCCGGAGGAAACTCCCCCTGCAGGCCAGACCTATCCCGGTGTACCCCTGCGCCGCGGCTCTTCCGGCAGCAATGTGGTGCAGATACAGCAGTGGCTGGCCGCCCTGGCCCAGGTTTACAGCGAAATACCCACCCTTGCAGTGGACGGCCGCTTCGGTGCAGGAACCGAAAGATCTGTAAGGGCATTCCAGACAAAATTCGGCCTTGCCAGTGACGGTATTGTAGGCAGGCAGACCTGGAACAGGCTCTATTCAGTATGGCAGGACCGGGTGGCAGAGGGGCTGCTGTAATCTGCAAAATAGATAAAAAATTATTTATACAATAAAAAATATTTATATATATATACATTTTTTGTGAAAGTGTATTTTACATTTATTGCATTGAAAAAATTTTTAATATATAATTACCTTGTTTTCCTTATTAAAGGACATTATGCAGCACAGCTGTAAATAAGTACGGAGGTAAAAAACCATGACTAAACAGTACAAACCCTATACCCCATTAACAAAAGCATACTGTCAGACCTGTGTACAGTATTTTGACTGTCCCGGGGGAGGCCTGTCTTCAGTTGTGAATTTTCTCCGTTGCGAAAACCACAATTAAAATCATCTTACAACGAAATCCATCTTATATATTATATGAATTATATGAATTAAAAATAAACTAAAAAGGAATTAAAAATTATGTGGTTAATGTTTACACTTGCAACTACCCTGCTGTGGGGTCTTGCAGAAATTTTCTATAAAAAAGGTTCACACGAAAACGAAAAATACGACCATCTGAGAGTATGTGTTATGGTAGGTGCTGTAATGGGCATCCACGCCATTTTCACACTGCTGACCAGCGATATTTCATACGACCCTAAAAACCTGATTGTATATCTGCCGGTTTCCCTGTGTTACATCATCTCTATGGCCTGCTCTTTCTTCGGCATCAGATTCATTGAAGAATCCCTGTCAGACCCTATTGAAAACACATCCGGTGCTATGTGTACAGTGCTGTGTGCTATCCTGCTGGGCGACGAAATTGCACCTGCTGTATGGGTTGCAGTAGCAATCATCGTTATCGGTATTCTGGGCGTAAGCTACGCTGAACAGACAGCCGGTATGGACAGACAGAGACGTCTGGGCAAAAAACTGGCAGCAATCGCCTTTGCAATGCCATTCTGCTATGCTCTTATCGATGCTATCGGCTGTGTACTGGACATCTACTTTCTGGAAATGGAAACCAGTCCGCTGATCGGTATCACAGAAGAAAACATCGAACTGGTGGCAAACATCTCCTACGAACTGACATTTACAATCTGCGGCATCCTGCTGCTGGCATTCATGATGTACAAAAAGGTAAAATTTGAACTGCCAAAACAGAAAGACAAAGCACTGGCTGCAATCTGTGAAACAGCCGGCCAGCTGACATACGTATACGCAATGAGCGGCAACGGCGCTATTGCAGCACCAATTATCTCCTGCGTATGTGTTGTTTCACTGCTGCTGTCCAGAGTTTTCCTGAAAGAAAAACTCACCAAAAAGCAGTACATGTTTATCGCAATCATCATTGTTGGCGTACTGATGCTGGCAGTGCTGGAAGGCGAATAATAAATAATTGTTTATAAAAATATAAAAGGATACACCCTTGAAAAAGGGCAGAACCCTCAAGACAGTAAAAAGGCACAGCAGTACAATCTGCTGTGCCTTTTGTTGTGTAAGATTATAAATTATGGTAATATAAAATCAGACAGATAAATTTGAACAGGGTTAATAGTTTGATTTGAATTTATCTTGTTTAACGCAACAAATTTTTGATTTTGTGTTGTTCATTTTCTTCTTTTTGAGCAGTAAAATATTGCTGTAAAATCAAAAAGGAGGTTCTATATATGAACACAGATAAAATTATTGCAGAATCTATAGCAAAGGATTATGCACCGAAAGAAAGCTCAAAAATAGTTGCCCTTAAAAAGTTGGATAACAAAGCAAAACTTCCTGCTACTATTTTCACATACTCATTTGGTATTGTTTCCGCACTTGTATTTGGCACAGGTATGTGTTTGGCAATGCAGGTAATAGGCAATGGTGGTGCTGGTATTATCATTGGCATTGTTATTGGTATCGCAGGTCTTGTCGGTTGCGGTATCAATTATCCAATTTATAAAAAGAATATTGAAAAAGGCAAAGCAAAATATGCCTTTGAGATTGTGGAACTTGCCCGTCAAATCAGTGAAGAATAATTATAAGTCAAAGGAAAACCCTATGAACAAATCGGAGAGCAAATATTTCAATACTGCCGTCAGATTTGACAACGCGCTCCTTTATCTGCTTGAAAAGAAGCCTTTTGAGTATATAACAATTCGTGAAATATGCGAAACAGCAGAAGTTAATCGTTCTACTTTTTACCTGCACTACGAAAATACCAGCGACTTGCTGAATGAAACCATAGGATATATGATTGACCAGTTCACATCATATTTTACAGTTGATACCGAAAGTATTACTGCTAAATTTACTGATTGTGAACTACAGGACTTAAAATTTATAAAAGATAAATATCTGTTTCCATATCTTTCCTTTATCAAAGAAAACCAGCGTGTATTCACAGCTGTGCTGTCACGTCCTGCAGATTTTGACTCAAATATAATTTTTCAAAGATTATTTGACAACATATTTGTTCCCATATTGGATAGGTTCAACTATCCAAAAGATGAACAGAACTATGTTATGATGTTCTATCTAAATGGTATTACCGCAATAATTACTGAATGGTTAAAGGATGACTGTAAAAAAAGCATTGAAGACATTTCTGCAATTATTCATCATTGTGTATATGGAAAAGAATAATAGGTTCCAACAGTTATTACAGTTTTATAAATCCCAATTTATCAGGCAGACAAGGCACACCTCTATACCAATTTCAGTGTGATGTGCCGTCTGTTTCTTTGACAAAGAGATGATAATATTATATCATAGAATCAGAATACAAACCTACATACGGAGGACACACCTATGACACTGGGACAGACAGCAAAAAAATATTATGTGGAAGAAAAACTGAACTGCGCAGTATCCACACTGATGGCAGCCAGCGACGTTTAC
>JAFQAF010000140.1 GCA_017400025.1 Oscillospiraceae bacterium | reverse complement strand
CCGGAAGATATACACGTTTATTCCATAGATGAAGTTTTTCTTGATGTGACAAATTACCTTGATACGTACAGAATGTCCGCTTATCAGCTGACAGAAAAGATAATCTATCAGGTGCTGATGGAAACGGGTATAACAGCCGCCGCAGGAATAGGCACAAATATGTACCTTGCCAAGGTAGCCATGGACATTGTGGCAAAGCACGTACGGCCGGACAGCCACGGTGTAAGAATAGCACAGCTGGATGAAACTGAATACCGCCGCCTGCTGTGGAATCACCGTCCGCTGACAGATTTCTGGCGTGTGGGCAAAGGCTATAAAAACAGGCTGGAAAAGCTGGGGCTGTACACCATGGGTGATATTGCACGCCAGAGCCTGGTGGATGAGGATGTGCTGTACCGTACCTTCGGCATAAATGCAGAGCTTCTTATAGACCATGCGTGGGGGTGGGAGCCGGCGACAATAGCAGATATCAAAAGCTACAAACCCCAGGCCAAAAGTATAGGCTCAGGCCAGGTGCTTCACAGCCCCTACACCTTTGCAAAGGGCAGAGTGGTGCTGCACGAAATGGCAGATGCCCTGGTGTATGACCTGATTGAAAAAAAGCTGGTTACAGACCAGCTGGTGCTCACTGTAGGCTATGATATAGAAAATATAACGGAGGGCTACAGTGGCGAAATTGTTACAGACAGCTACGGCAGGCAAAAGCCGAAGCACGCCCACGGCACTGTAAATCTGGACAGGAAAACCTCTTCGGCAATAATAATCACAGAGGCTGTGCTGTCTCTGTATGACAGCATAGTGGACAGGCAGCTGCTTATCCGCCGCTTCAACCTTGTGGCGGCAAAGGTGGAAAGCGGAGAAGTGCTGGAAAAGGAAAATGCCGTTGTACAGCTGGACCTTTTCGGCGAGCGGAACGTCCGGGCAGAAAAAAGAAAGGCTGAAGACAGGCGGGCAGAAAAGGAAAAACGGCTGCAGCAGGCTGTGCTGGGCCTGAAGAAAAAATACGGCAAAAACGCTGTGCTGAAAGGGATGAACTATCAGGACGGCGCAACAATGATGGACAGAAACGGCCAGATAGGCGGCCACAAGGCATAGGAGGACATTGTGTTCAGAGAAAAAGATACAGACAGATATGCCGATATAATCGGCCTTCCACGCCATATATCACACAGGCGACCACATATGTCTATACACGACCGTGCGGCTCAGTTTGCTCCGTTTGCTGCTCTTACCGGCCACGGTGCAGCTATAGATGAAACTGCCCGCTATGTGGACAGCAAAATCATACGGGGTGAGGACGCTGTGGCAGAAAATGCAGAAAAGCTGAATTATATCCGGGCCAATATCAGAAACGGCATATATGTGAATATCACGTATTTTGTGCCGGACAGCAGAAAAAACGGCGGCAGATATGAAACGGTGTCAGGTACAGTTACCAGAATAGACAACACTGCCCGCACAGTGAAAATCAGTACCGGCCGGAATATAGATTTTGATGATATACTGACAATAGAACTTTAATTGTCAGAAAAGGTCTGTACAGGTCAGTGCAGGGGATATACATAAAAACAAACTCCTGATGCAGGGTAAAACTGCATCAGGAGCATTTTTATTTTACTTCAATTTCATTTTCCTTTACTTCTCGGCGGAATTCCAGTATGTCACCGGGCTGGCAGTCCAGCACATCACATATGGCATCCAGAGTGGAAAAACGTATAGCGCTGACTTTTCCGGTTTTCAGTTTTGAAAGGTTTACGTTGGCTACACCCACTTTTTCGCTCAGTTCCTTCAGGCTCATCTTTCTGTCTGCCATCACTCTGTCCAGTCTCAATATAATAGCCATATCTTCACCGCCTTACAATGTTTCGTCAGACAGTTGCTGCAATTCTTCGCCATATCTGAAAACATATGCCATCAGAACTGCAAACAGCCCGAAAAATAACAGTGACCAATCAATATTCACTCCCGGTGAAAGTATATTAAAGCCATCTGTTCCAGGTATGGCAGACTCAAGAACAGGGCGATAAATAGCCCATATTGCTTTTTCAATACAGAATTCGGCAAGAGGTGAAAGTATACCAAGCGCCAGTATTATTTTACCCAGAACTGACAGACTGGCACTTACTGTGCCGTCAAAAGGTCTTGCTTCAGCAACGCTGTCAAGAATATTTCTCAGCGTATTTATTATTTTGAAAACACATAAGCAGACAATAAATATAAAAATAAGTATAACTACAAATGCAGGCAGCATTTCTTTAACCAGCCATTGCTTTGTATCTTCCGGCATTACAATGCCGTTTACTGAAATCATATCTGCAAGGGGCCGTATATCGCCGGTGTATATTCTTATGCCCAGAAATATAGAACGCACATACATAATTGCTATAACTGCAAATACATATATATTTACAGCCTTCAGGAATTTATTCAGAACAACAGCAGTTTTCTGCATTTTGTCAACAGAGTTATTTTTCATACAGACCAGCTCCTCATTTACAGTGTTTCGTCAGATTCCTGCTGCAGCATTGCACCATAGCGGAAGATTTCAGCCAGCAGCATTATCACCACCACAATCATCACCACTGTCAGGTCTATGCCTATCACTATATTCCATACGCCGGTGGTCACTCTTTCAACCACAGCCTCTGTAACCCAGCCCATAGCAATCACAGGCAGGAATGAAAAGGCCAGTTTGCTGAATCTGTCTGCAGTTTCCGGGGTAAAAGGTGTTTCACAGCGTCTGAAGCTGTCAAAAAGTGCTGTAATCTTTTTCATTGTCAAAATCAGTGCTGCGCACACGGCGCCGCCACATACAAATACCCACAGCATATCGCGCAGGGAATATGTATATGGAGTGCTGCTGGCTGTGGCTGTCTGCCTGCCGGGAGTACTTTCTGTTTTGAAATTATCATATTTTATTCCGTTCAGTTCAAAACTGCCGTCAGATTCTGTATCTATACCCACAAGACTTGGCATTATTGAATGAGTCATATCCATTTCTATTGTGGCGCTGTGGCCGGTTGTCACCATCACTCCGTCACGCGGCACCAGTGCCAGCAGTACAGCCGCCACTACACAGCATACAGCAGCTATATATACCAGTGTACTGCATATTCTGCTCACCGCATAACCGGCCTTACCTATGCGGTTTATCTTTTCAATAAATTCGTTTTTCATACATATATCTCCTTTCGGAATTAACGTTTATCGTTAATTTATTTATAGCATACATATATGAACAAGTCAACAGAAATTTAATGTTTATCATTAATTTTTTATATTGGAACATAAAAAAGAGCGGAATTATCCGCTCTTTTAGCATTAAATATACCGGTTATTTCATACTTTCTCTGATAACTCTCAGCACGTTGCCGTGGGAGATTTTTTCGATTTCGCTTTCGTGGAAGCCTTCTTTTTTCAGTGCATCCCACAGAAGCGGCAGCATGGAGCTGTCTGCGATTTCCTGTGTACCGCCAATGCCGTCAAAGTCTGTGCCCAGACCCAGGCAGTCAATACCGCCCACATTTACAATGTGTTTTGCATTTTTTACAATGTTGGAAATCGGTGTGTGTTTTGCTGTGATATCTGCATCCATAAATTCCGGGCAGAAGTTCAGACCGGTTACACTGCCTGTTTCGCCCAGGATTCTGATCATATCGTCTGTCAGGTTTCTCTGGTGAGGTGAAACGCTTCTTGCGTTGGAGTGTGTGGCCACAAATGGTTTTTTGGAGTATTTTGCCACATCGTAGAAGCCGCCGTCAGACAGGTGGGAAACGTCCACAATAATGCCCAGGTCATTCATATACTGGATAGCCTCAATACCGAATGGTTTCAGGCCTTTGCCCATGATTTCCTTGTCCAGGCTGTTTGGCCAGCCAAAGCAGTTTTCAAAGTTCCATGTCAGTGAAATTGCTCTTACGCCTTTATCATAAACCATTTTGATTTTGTCCATATCATCGTTTATGAAACGGCCGTCTTCAATTGTGAGAACAGCGCTCATTTTGCCGTCTTTGTTGTTCTTTTCAATTTCAGCTGCGTTGCGTGCCAGTGCAATGATATCGCTGTGTTTTTCCAGTTCGCTGTAGAAACCGTCTGTCAGAAGTCTGAAGTACAGGTCATCTGTCATTTCAATGCCGTTTTCGTGGAAACGGTCCATTTTAGGGAAGAACACTGCAAAAAACTGTGCCAGGGCATCACCTTTTTTCATTTTCAGAAAGTCTACCTGTTTGTCATTGGAATAAAGAGAGTAATCTTTATTCATTGCAAAAGGCATCAGTGTATCGCAATGCATATCGATAAATTTCATAATAAATATCCTCCGATAAATCTTAATGGTTACAGTATACATTATTCGGGTCAATAAATCCATAGAAAAAATGTATTTTGTATATTTTTTGTCAAAGAAAAATATACATTAATAAAATATTTCTGGTGGTGATTTTATGGCAGACAGCAGCTTTCTGAAGGGAACTCTTATCCTTGGCCTGTCCGGCATAGCGGTAAAATTTCTTTCTGCGGTGTACCGCATACCCCTTACAAGGATGATAGGCGCCCGGGGAATGGGGCAGTACACGGCGGCTTTCAATTTCTTTATGCCTTTTTTCTCCCTTGCCACAGCCGGCATCACTCCGGCTATATCCCGCCTGTGTGCTTCCGGCGCATACAGCGGCCGGGAGATACATTATATAAAGAAAAAGGCCTGCAGGTGCTTCGGATATTCCTCCCTGGCCCTTGCTGCTGCAGCACTGGTTGCCCGGTTTGTATATTCAGATTACACAGCTTCGCCTATGATATTCACCGGCGTGGCACTGCTGGCGCCAAATCTTGTTTTTGCCACTTTTGAGGCTGTGTACAAGGGCATAAGCCAGGGGACTATGAATATGGCGGTATCGGCAAAGGCGGGGCTGATTGAAAGCAGCTGTAAAACGGTGATTGGAATCTGCAGTGTATACCTTGCCGGTACAATGCTGGCGGAACACCGGCGGCAGGGGCAGCTGGTGCGGGCTTTTGCCACAGTGAGCATCAGCGGTTTTGTATGCTTTGTCTATATGAGCACCCGGTTCAGAAATACATACAGGGAAAGGCCGGCAGACAGCCTTTCCATAGGCGCAGACAGACTTTTTTCCATGGCTGTGCCTATTTCGCTGTCTGCCCTTGTGGTGTCAGTTTCAAATTTCTGCGATACTGTAATATGTCTTTCAATTATAAAAAGCACACCGGACCGGCGGCTGATGGCGGCATATCCTTTTATCGGTTTTTCAGCTGTGGAAGAAAAGGCTATATGGCTTTATGGTGTCTATCAGGGGCTGTGTCTTTCGGTGGTGAATCTTATACCGTCCCTTTCTGCAGCTGTGGGGGCATCGGGGCTGCCTTTTATCACAAGGGCGATCGGCAGCGGTGACGGAAGCAGAGCCTACAGTCAGATAAGCAGAACTGTAAAAATTACAGCGGCTGTAGTGGTGCCTGCCAGCCTTTTTGTGGCTTTTTTCTCCCGGGAAGTGCTGATAACCCTCTATGGTGAAAATGGTGCACAGACAGAACTGGCGGCTTATTTTCTCAGGATAATGGCACCTTTTGCGGTGCTTTCCGCCTTTTCATTTCCTCTTAATTCAATAATACACGCCCGGGGAAAAACTGCTGCTGTTTTCCGTATCCTTGTTTTTTCCTGCACTGTAAAGGTGATTCTGTCTGTTATACTGTGTTCGGTGGAGGATATAAATATTATGGGCTGTCTTTTGTCACAAATTGTTTTTCACAGTCTGGTTTTCCTTCTTTCACTCAATACCATAAAAAATGTTTACCCGGCGGCAGGCATCTTCAGGGCAATACTGTTTCCGGCTGTGGTGTCCTATGTGCTGCTGTCCTTTGTCAGGGCGCTGTCAGAATTTGTGCTGTACAATGTTCCGGTGGTGTTCCGCACGGTTTTCTGCGGCGGAATATTTCTGGCAGTTTATTTCTGTATGCTCCTTTTCACAGGATTTTTCATTGATAACTCGGGCTGATAATGGTAAAATAATTTGTATTGACACAAGGAGATACTGATTATGGAATTCAAAAGAAAAGATTTTTATACACTGGAAGATATGCTGCAGATAATGGAAATGCTGAGAGACCCCGAAACCGGCTGTGAATGGGACAGTATACAGACACACGAAAGCATCCGACAGAATTTTATAGAAGAAACCTATGAGGCAGTGGATGCAATTGACAACAACGATACTGAACTGCTGAAGGAAGAACTGGGCGATGTGCTGCTGCAGGTGCTTTACCATGCACAGTTTAAAAAAGAGGAAGGTGTTTTTGACTTTCACGATGTGGTAAATGAGCTTGCCCACAAGCTTGTGATGCGTCATCCCCATGTTTTTAAAAATCTGGAACTTAATGGTGTGGATGAAATACTGGACAAATGGGAAGAGATTAAAAACGAATCACACGGTCATAATACAGTAAGCCGGACAGTAAATGCTGTACCCAAGAGCTTTCCTGCGCTGATGTATGCACAGAAAATACAGAAACGTGTGCAGGCCGGCAAACTGCCTGTACCGACGCAGAAAGAAGAGATTGCGGCAATACGTGCAGCCCTGGACAAAATGGAAGCAGATATTGACAGCGGCGCAGCTGCAGGT
>JAFQAF010000139.1 GCA_017400025.1 Oscillospiraceae bacterium | reverse complement strand
TTATTGATTTTGTAAACATAGTTTCTCATCTGTTCATAGGGAAATTCGGTAAGCACATCTGTTCCCTGCTTTTCCAGCAGTTTGTCAACTGTGCCCCAGCCGCTGTGGTATGCCGCCCGGGCGGTGTCCACACTGCCGGAATATCTGTCCAGACATCTGGAAATATAGTAGGCGCCAAAACGGATGGATACATCCGGCTGATACAAATCTTCAAAAACTATGTCTTCATCCGGGCAAAGCATAAGCTTTATCCACGAAAATGTTTCCTCTGTAATCTGTGTAAGTCCTATTGCACCGGCGGAAGAAACAGCATCCGGTTCAAAACTGCTTTCGGTTTTTATAAAAGAATAAAGCAGATATGGGTCCAGACTGAACTGGTCTGAATACTGTTCCACATACTCTGAATATTTCAAAGGATATCTGGCGCGCTGCAGCTTTTCATTCTGCTGCGATGAAGAATACATCAGATACATTGAAAAGAGGAAAACAGCAATACAGACGAGAAATCTTTTTATACCTTTAATTCCGCATACCCCCTGCTATTTCATCAGCTGTCTGATAACATACTCACCCTGGAGTATAAGTGTATCAATACCTGTATTGTTATTTATAACATAATCCGCTTTTTTAAGCATGTCGGAATATGGGGTCTGTTTGAGAACTCTTGTTCTGGCCTGTTCGTATGTTATGTTGTCACGTTTCATCAGGCGCCTGCACTGTGTTTCTGTTTCTGCAACAACCACAATAAACTTGTCGCAGTGTTTTTCAACTATGCCGCCTATTATAACTGCGCCGTCCACAAACACAATCTCCCGGCCTTTGTCAAAGGCTTCTTCCGCTCTTTCCAGAATAACTTTTTCTATAAACGGATGGGTAATATCTGTGAGTTTCTGCAGGTTTTCCGGTGATGCAAAAGCACGGGCTGAAAGCAGCTTTGTGTCTACTACACCTTCCCTGATAATATCATAGCCGAAAAAATCCGCAAGCTGTACCTGGCAGTCAGTAAGAGTGCGCACATACTTTGCAACTTCATCACAGTCAATCACTGTATAGCCCTTTGATGAGTAAAAACGTGAAAGTGTGCTTTTGCCGCAGCCGCTCTGGCCTGTTATTGCAACTACAGTTCCTTTTTTCATTATAAATTCACCACCCTGAACGCCGCTGCCCTGAGCAAGCGGTTATATACTGCCAGACCTACACCTTCTGTGGAAGGCATCATGGCATAAACTTTTCCTGCTCCGATTACATCCAGTTCCCTGAGGGCATGGAACAGTCTCACAGCCTGGGAAGCGCTGTCCTTTTCGCTGCCGTATGTGATGCACGGTGCATCTATTCTGTCTTTGTATTCATCAAAACAGAGTGCTGTGGCATTTTCCCTCTCCACAAGCTGTTTATATTTTTCAAAATCTGCATTTATTATAACAACTTCTGCTTTAGGGGCATAGTGTTTATGCTTAAGGCCCGGTGAAAGCACCTTGTCGTCTGCCCGCAGTTCTTCTGTAATGCCTTTTGAAAGCAATACCTCTTTATGCAGAACATCCTCCATCTGAGCCTTGGTTATAAAGCCAGGTCTGAAAAGAACAGGCTGAGGGCCGGCAAGGGATACAACTGTGGATTCCACACCGATATTGCATTCACCGCCATCAAGAACAAGAGGAATGCGGCCTTTCATATCATTGTAAACAGTCTGTGCATCTGTAGGGCTGGGACGGCCGGAACGGTTTGCAGATGGGCCGGCAAGCGGCAGACGTGTTTTTGATATTATTTCCAGCACCACCGGATTTGACGGCATTCTGATGCCCACAGTATCAAGGCCT
>JAFQAF010000138.1 GCA_017400025.1 Oscillospiraceae bacterium | reverse complement strand
GCCAGAAAGCTTCGGCCAGTTTCATAGCGTCCTCCGGTATTTCTGCAGCAACCTCTGCCAGCATTTCATAGTCACTGATGTGTACTATGAGAGGGTTGTCCTGAGGTCTTTCCTTTGCTGCAAATATATTGGCACATGCCTCTGCTTTTGTGGCATCTGCAAACAAACAGTAAACGGTTTCTGTAGGTATTGCAACCACATCACCGTTTTTCAGGATGTCACATGCCAGGGCAATGCTGTCCTGTGTCGGTTTTAAAATTTTAGTTTCCAATTACTGTGCCTCCGCGCTTTTCAGCTTTTCAGTCTGGTCTGCTGTAATCAGTGCATCGATAACTTCATCCAGGTCACCGTTGAGCACCTGCTCCAGTCTGTAGAGTGTAAGACCTATTCTGTGGTCTGTCAGACGGCCCTGCGGGTAGTTATAGGTGCGGATTCTTTCACTTCTGTCACCTGTACCAACCTGGCTCTTTCTTTCCTGTGCAACCTCTGCATCCTGCTTCTGTTTTTCAATGTCATAAAGACGTGAACGCAGAACCTTGAGAGCTTTGTCCCTGTTTTTGTGCTGGCTTCTTTCATCCTGACATTCAACAACAAGGCCTGTAGGCAGATGTGTCACACGGATAGCGGATGATGTTTTGTTAACGTGCTGACCGCCTGCACCGGATGAACGGAATGTGTCAATCTTCAGGTCTGCAGGGTTGATGTCAATTTCCACATCATCCACTTCCAGCATTACTGCAACTGTAACAGTTGATGTATGGATACGGCCCTGTGTTTCTGTGTCCGGTACACGCTGTACACGGTGAACACCGCTTTCAAATTTCAGTTTGCTGTAAACACTGTCACCTTCCACAGAGAAGGAAACTTCCTTGAAGCCGCCAAGTTCGGTTTCGTTGAGGGAAAGTATTTCTGTTTTCCAGCCGCGTTTGTCTGCATACATATTGTACATACGGTAAAGGTTATATGCAAAAAGTGCAGCCTCTTCACCGCCTGCACCGCCACGGATTTCTATGATAACGTTTCTGTCGTCATTTTCGTCCTTTGGCAGCAGCAGGATTTTAAGTTCCTGGGAGTATTCTTCCACCAGGTCTTTGTTTTCTTCATACTGCATCTGTACCAGTTCTTTGAATTCAGCGTCAAGGCCGCCTTCATCCAGCATCATTTTTGCTTCTTCAAAGTTGTTCTTTGCTTCTGTGTACTGGTCAAATTTTTCAATCAGCGGAGTGAGATTGCTGTATTCCTTCATAAGGTTGCGGTAACGGGTGTTATCGTTGATTACAGTAGGGTCCATAAGCAGCTGATTGATTTCTTCATATCTTCTTTTTACTTCTATGAGTTTGTCAAACATGTTTATTCTCCGTCCTGAGTTATTATTTTTTTAATGTTCTTTTCTATCTTTGAGCGCGGCACCATTACTTCCCTGCCGCATTTTGTACAGCGGATTTTAAAGTCCATTCCCACACGCAGTACATCGAACTGATTGTTTCCGCAGGGGTGGTCTTTTTTTGTAACTATAATATCATTTACTTTTACGTCCATAATTTCACCGCCTTTTTTACAATATCCATAATATTTTACCACAAATACATAATGTGTAACAATAGCATTTTTCAAATTTTTGCAAATATGTGTTTATACACAAATATTATCCCGGGATGCGGCATATATTTAAAGGAAAGTAAGCAAATAAGGAAGGTATTTTTATGGACTATATTCGGGAAGCCAATATGCCTCTGTCACAGGGGCTGGATATTGGCAGTATTGAAAAAGCTTACAGGAATAAGGATATACTTTGCGCAAGGGCGCTGATATACGAAAAAGGAACAGGGCTGCATTTCAACCTGGGTGGCTACAGGGCAGTGATGCCCGCTGATGAGGTGATATACACACCGGATGG
>JAFQAF010000137.1 GCA_017400025.1 Oscillospiraceae bacterium | reverse complement strand
GCATAGCCCATTCTGTCACCAACTTTGCCCCACAGCGCACTTACCAGAAACTGGCCCAGAGCCATTGCGGCAAAGGCAAAGCCGAACATGCTGTTGGAGCAGTTTATCATCTGGAGAAATGCCGGTGTTACCGGATGTACAAAGTTGGATACAAATGTATACAGAAAGTAAATCACAAAAAACAGTGTGAGATTGTATTGTCTTATAAGTTTCATTTCAGATCCCCTGTATTCTATTATTATAAAACATATTTTACACCTAAAGAATAAGCTAATCAACAACAAAATTCAACAAAATGAACGTCAGACAGCACTTTGCAATATGGCAAAATTGCATACCTGGTGAAATATCCGGTATCTGTGACAATAAGTTCAAATTTCATATAAATAATACAAGTGTTTTTGAATAAAACGCAGAAAATTAACTAAAAAACATGTTTTGGGCTTGAAAATTGTTATAAATAGGGTATCATATAATTAGGTAAAAATGTAATTCTGTATGTTTTTTTGCAGGATTTTTTACATAAGCATTATTGAATACTGAAAAGTAAGAGGTAAATGAGATGAATATTCATGGCAAAGACATCAAAGTTTTCGCAGCAAACTCCAACAAACCACTGGCTGAAAAAATTGCAAGACAGCTGGGTCTGCCACTGAGCAAATGTGAAGTAGGCACTTTCTCTGACGGTGAAATCACAGTTTCCATCGGCGAAACAGTGCGCGGCAGCGATGTATTTATCATCCAGTCCACATGCACACCTGTAAACAACAACCTGATGGAACTGCTGATTATGATTGACGCAATGAAACGCGCTTCTGCAGGCCGTATCACAGCAGTTATTCCATATTTCGGCTATGCACGTCAGGACAGAAAGAGCAAATCCCGTGACCCAATCAGTGCAAAACTTGTTGCAGATATCATCACAGCTGCAGGTGCAGACCGCGTGCTGACAATGGACCTGCACGCAGCACAGATTCAGGGCTTCTTCAACATTCCGCTGGACCATCTGGAAGGCATGCCTATCCTTTCCCAGTACATTGAAAGAAAGAACCTGAAAGACCTTGTTATCGTTTCACCTGACCTTGGCAGTGTAAACCGTGCAAGAAAAATTGCAAACAGACTGGATGTGCCAATCGCTATCATTGACAAACGCCGTCCAAAACCAAACGTATCCGAAATCATGAACATCATCGGCGATATCAAGGACAAAAACCTGCTTATCATTGACGATATCATCGATACAGCCGGCACACTGTGCAACGCTGCAAACGCACTGAAAGAACGCGGTGCAAAATCTGTAAGAGCATGTGCAACACACGGTATCCTTTCCGGCCCTGCAGTTGAAAGAATCCGGGCAAGTGCTCTGGAAGAACTTATCCTGCTGGATACAATTCCACTTTCAGAAGAAAAGAAACTGGACAAAATCAAGGTTGAATCTGTTGCACCTATCTTTGCACAGGCAATCCAGAGAATTTACGCTGACCAGAGTGTTTCCACACTGTTCACACTGTAATACTCTATGTTTTTCAAATCATCACAAGGCACAGATTTTCTGATAGTTGGTCTGGGTAACCCCGGCTCAAAGTATGACAATACCCGCCACAATATAGGCTTTGCCGCAGTGGACTATATCTGTGAAAAAACAGGTACAAAGCTGGACAAGGCAAAGTTTACCGCACTGTACGGCACATGGAAATACAAGGACAAAAAGGTGGTTATCCTTAAACCGCAGACCTTTATGAACCTTTCCGGCAATGCTGTGGGCGCTATGGCCAGATTTTATAAAATCCCGCCGGAAAACGTGATAGTAATTTATGACGATGTTTCAATGGCGGTGGGCAAAATGCGCATCCGTGCCAAAGGCTCTGCCGGCGGCCACAACGGAATAAAAAGCATCATCAGCCAGATAGGGGATGTGTTCCCCCGCATAAAGTTGGGTGTAGGGGAAAAACCTCATCCGGAATATGACCTTGCTGACTGGGTGCTGGGCAAATTTTCCGACCGGGACAGAAAAATATTGTCAGACAAATTTGAAAGTGCGTATCAGTCTGTAATGCTTATGATAGACGGGCAGACAGACAAAGCCATGAATTTATATAATAGATAACACAAAGCCGTGGAATCCCCCTGCAGGGATTTCACGGCATATGTTGCTTTCACAAAAAAGAGTTTCACTACAATTATTTATACAAAAATAACTATGTACGAATCAAAATCATCAAAATTTATGCTGGCAGCCGCTATGGCTATATTCGGCACCATAGGCATATTCAGAAAATATATCCCACTGCCTTCAGCACTGCTGGCAATGGTCAGAGGCTTTACAGGGGCGTTGTTTCTCCTGCTCGTGGTAAAAATCAGGGGAGGCCGCATTTCCTGGCAGGCAGTGCGCAACAATATCTTTTTGCTGTTTGTCTCCGGCGCAGTGCTGGGCATCAACTGGATACTGCTGTTTGAGGCATACCGCTTTACATCTGTTGCCACAGCTACACTTTGCTACTATATGGCACCGGTTATGGTTATACTTGTTTCACCTGTGCTTTTTGCGGAAAAAATCACGGCCAGAAAAGCTGTGTGCATACTTCTGGCAGTGGCCGGTATGGTTATGGTTTCCGGCGTGCTGACCTCCGGCGGACAGATACAGACAAAGGGCATTCTCTACGGTCTTGCCGCAGCGGTTTTTTACCGGCTGGTTATGATACTGAACAAAGGCATCCACAATATTTCCGCCTATGACAAAACCATAGTGCAGCTGGCCACAGCCGCTGTGGTACTGCTGCCTTATGTGCTCCTTACAGGCCAGATGTCCGGCCTTCAGCTCACTGCGGTGTCCGGCGCTATGCTGGCAGTGGTGGGCATTGTACACACCGGTGTGGCCTATGCACTTTACTTCGGCTCCATGAAAGACCTGAAAGTGCAGACCGTGGCACTTTACAGCTATATTGACCCTGCCCTGGCAGTTGTACTTTCCGCTTTTGTGCTGCATGAAGCAATGACAGCGGTGGAAATTGCAGGTGCAGTGCTGGTACTGGGTGCCACAATGGCCAGCGAAATCACGCCAAAAAGAAAAAACAGATATTTTTAAACATTTT
>JAFQAF010000136.1 GCA_017400025.1 Oscillospiraceae bacterium | reverse complement strand
GGGTTTTCCATACAGCCTTCCTCTATCATAACCGGTGCACCGCCAGGGCCTTCTTCACCCGGCTGGAAGAACAGCTTCACATATCCGCTCAGTTCATCTTCGTGTTCCTTGAGGATTTTTGCTGTACCCAGCAGCATTGCAGCGTGGCAATCGTGACCGCAGGCGTGCATATTTTCGTTGGTTGATGCATAGTCAAGGCCTGTTTCTTCCTTTATAGGCAGTGCATCCATATCTGCGCGCAGAGCGATACATCTGCCCCCTGCCTTGCCCAGCAGTGCCACCACACCTGTGCAGTTTTTGCACACTGTATAGTTTACACCCCACTCATCCAGCTTTGCTGTGATAAAGGCAGTGGTCTGTGGCAGGTTCAGCCCCAGTTCCGGTATTTTGTGCAGTTCTCTGCGCCATGCGGAAATCTCTTTCTGTATTTCCTGTGACCATTCAAGTGCTCTGTTCATATTTACACCTCTAAAATCGTTAATTTAATAACAATATTTTACTATTATGATGTATATAAGTCAATAAAAAAACTGCCCTCTTTAAAGAGGACAGTTTTGATTCAATATTAATTTTATTATTTGATAAATTGGGATTTGTTGATTAAAACGGCGTTCCCACTTCAATTAAGTTACCATCCAAATCATAGAATCTGACCACCTTTTGTCCCCAGCTGTGTGTCATCAGGTGATTGACATATTCGATTTCAGGGTAAAGTGTTTCAAGACGCTCTACAAATTGTTCTATGTTGGGCTCTTCAAAATACAACTCGGACTGATTACTGTTTGGAATAACATTTCTCTTTGTGAATTGTTCCCAGTATCCCGATTCCTGTAAATATAAATTATTCGTCAATTCCATATTTCCATCGTTGTCCTGAAGCAGATGAAATCCAAACATATCACTATAGAACTTTAACGCACGGTTACAATCTTTAACAACGATAAGTGTTCCTTTGTATTTCATATACATTCTCTCCAAGTTCAAATTTATCAGCCTGTTTATTTCACCCCGGTTGAGCCATGGCCGCCGCGGTCTTCATTGCCCAGTGTTTCCACTGTGACAAAGTTTATCTGTGGCTGGATTTCCATTATTCTGAACTGGCAGATTCTGTCGTTTTCCTTTATAACGGTATCCCTCATTGCAAAGGCCGGGAAAAACCACTGGTCATTGTCGCCACAGTAGCTGTTGTCTATGATGCCGGTGGAATTTGTCTGGATAACGCCGAAATTTTTGAAAGTGGAGGAACGGGGGCACACGTGTGCTTCATATCCGGCCGGCAGCTGCATTGCAACGCCCAGAGGAATGAGTTTAAATTCCCCTGCTTTTATTTCCACAGTGGCTGAGGCACGCAGGTCTATCCAGTCCCCTTTTGATATAGGGGCAATTTTGTCTATATTCTGATTGAAATACTTTATTTTAATATCCATTTTCCCTCTCCCAGGGTATTATTTCTCCGGCAGCCAGTGTTTTCTGCACATCTATTATTCGCTGGTTTTCACTGCCGCGGAACAGCAGTGTGAGATTTTTCTTTTCGTCTATAAACTGGCCGTCCACCAGTACGTCAACATACTTTACTATTTCCTTCTGCTTTTCGTTCAGTGTTTCAAAGGTGAAGCCTGTCCACATCCAGATAGTTTTGCCTGTCTGTTTTTTGATTTCCATTACAGTTTTCAGCATCATATCATCCATCAGCTGGTCCATAGGCTCTCCCCCCAGCAGGGAATAGCCAGTGACGTTGGGGTGGTTGCCCATATCGATGAATTTCTGCATTGCTTCATCATCATACTCTGTGCCGTAATCAAAAGGCCAGTATTCCCGGTTGAAGCAGTTTTTGCAGTGGAAATGACAGCCGCTGACAAAAAGGCTGGTGCGTATACCCACGCCGTTTGCCACATCAAACTGGCGCATCTGTGCATATTTCATAGTTTATTCCTCAATATTGGTTTCTTTGCAGATATAAATAGGTCTGTTCTTTATTTCAAGGTAAGCTTTGGACAGATACTGGCCCACAATGCCCAGGCAGAACAGCTGTACACCGCCTACAAAAAGTATAATGCAGGCTGTGCTTGGCCAGCCGGCAACAGGGTCGCCAAACAGGAGTGTTTTGCCCACTATAACCAGAATCATTACAAAAGCCACAATACAGAAAATAATACCCATTACTGCGCTTATTGCAAGAGGTACTGTGGAGAAAGCCATAATACCTTCAATTGAATAAAGCAGAAGCTTCCAGAAAGACCATTTTGTCTCACCTGCTGCCCTTTCCACGTTTTCGTATTCCAGCCATTTTGTCTGATATCCTACCCAGCCGAAAAGACCTTTGGAAAAGCGGTTGTATTCCTTCATCTCCAGCAGACTGTTTACAAACTGTCTTGTCATCAGGCGGTAGTCACGGGCGCCGTCCACAATTTCAGTTTTGGAAATTTTGTTCATCAGTTTATAGAACATTCTTGCAAAGAATGAACGTATTGGCGGTTCGCCCTTTCTGGTAACGCGGCGTGTAGCCACAGAATCATAGCCTTCCTCTTCAACGGCTTTCACCATTTCAGGCAAAAGTGCAGGCGGGTCCTGCAGGTCTGCGTCCATCATGCACACCATATCGCCTCTGGATTTTTCAAAACCGGCATATATACCGGCTTCCTTGCCGAAATTGCGTGAAAAAGATATGTATTTCACCCTCCGGTCCTGTGCAGCCAGCTCTTTGCAGATTTTCAGCGTATTGTCACGGGAACCGTCATTTACAAATATAAATTCAAAGTCGTATGCAGACATTTCACCTGCCACACGGCTCATTTCATCATAAAACATGTGCAGCACTTCCTGCTCGTTATAGCATGGAACTACTACTGATATAAGTTTTTTCATTTTATATCACCTCATTTATTTATGATACCATTTTGAGTGCTTTTTGTAAATATAAAGACCGGGGATAAGCTCCCCGGTCAGATATTAAAATCTTACCTCGCCGTCGTGTGCAAGGATATTTACATTTCTGATTTTTGCATTTGCAGACAGCTGTGCTATTATTTCGCTTTCTTTATCGGAGCGGATTTCTATAATCATATCACATCTGTTGCCTGCCTGGCTTCTGGATTTTACTTTGTAGCTGTGAGTGTTGGCTTTCAGCACAGGAAGGATTTCGCCGTCAAAATCAATATCTTCACCGTGAAGTGCCAGCAGATACGGTGGCTCTTTCACAGGCACAAAGTCTGCAGCAAACAGCAGAACTGTAACAACCAGTGAAAGGATAACACCTATTTCATACACGCCTGCACCGATGATAATACCCACGCTGATGGACCAGAAAAGGAATGCCAGGTCCAGGCTGCTTTTTACAGCATTTCTGAAACGTACGATGGAAAGGGCACCAACCATACCAAGGGAGATAACGATACTGGACTGCATAGCCAATACGATACCGGATGTGATAACCGGCAGAAGCAGCAGTGTGTTGTTGAAATCCTTGGAGTAGAAAGCAGATTTTGTCTTGTATCTGTAAACAAAGAAAATGTATGCACCCAGCAGTGTGGCCAGCAGAAGTGTCACACAGATTTTAATGGTGCTGATATCGCTCTGGAAGCCCTCCAGAAAGGAATTTTTTAATATATCCTGAAAAGTAGTCATTTATAATCTCCCTTGTAATGCTAATCTTGATAAATAATATTTGGAAAAGGCTGTCTGTGTCAGATTGCCTGTGTTCACCACATTGCCTATGTAGTCCGGCAGAAGTTCATCGTATTTCACTTCCAGCACGTGCAGGCCTGTTTCAAGCACCGGCAATGCCATAATATTCTTTTCAAACAGTCTGTCCACCTGTGCGGAACAGCGTATGTTTTTGTCAAAGGTGATGCGCACATTGCCGAAGTGATTGATAAAAACCGTTCTGTCATATTCCACAATCACCTTTGGCTGCAGCAGCTTTGTCTGCATATACACATACAGCAGGTTCAGCACCGGGTTGCCCCGGGTTTCTGCCAGGGTGATTTTTTCACCTCTGATAAGTCTGTCACACAGTTCCCTGGTTATATTTGCAGAGCGTTTTTTTGTAAGGCCGTTCAGCTTGTATTTCAGTTCCAGTTTTATAATACTGTCGCTGCCGTTGTAAATTCTGATGCGCACCTTCATTCTGTCGTTGAAGCCTGCCTCGTTTTCATACATGCAGGAATCCTGCCAGTCATCAAAATAGACACTGCGGATATTGTACTGCAGGTTTTCGTCCATGTGAGGGTCCGGCTCCATAACAGAAAGTAGACGGGGTTTCAGCACATCCAGTTCGGAGGATGAGCATACAAATTTAAGCTCGTTTCTGTATTCCATCACACACCTCCGTAATAGCTGTCCAGTGCTTTTATTCTGGCTGAAATCACATTTTTCAGATAGTCACAGCTTTCATCCAGTGCAGGTGCTGCCCACACAGCCGCTTCCCTGCTGAAAGCACCGGTGGATTCAAAGTCTGCACAAATACTGTCTATCAGTGAAAAAAGATATTTTTCGTTATAAAAATCTTTTCTTGCCTGCAGATACATTTCCTTCAGTTCCTGCTCGTTCCGCTGTGTTTTTGTGTAGAAGCTGTCATACCTTGTCCGGTTTATGTCCATTGCAAACCATTCTATATTTTCATTGTGGAAGGTAATATCCATATCCCACGGCGTTTTGTACAGCCTGTAGCTGCCTGCAGCTTCTTTCACGGCACATATTTTCTGATTTTTGTAAAGATTGTCATCAGCCATTGCAAGATTGCACAGCAGTGTGTGCTGCAGCAGGTTTTCCCTGTCAAAGGCCACTGTAAGATAAGGGCTGACGTAATCCGGGTTCTTTATCCAGCGGAAGATTTCCAGCGCATCGTCAAAGTTTTCATTTTTGCACATATCCAGCGTCAGTTCACCGTTTACACCCATATCCTCACGCAGGGCATCCAGCGCATTTTCCTCATACAGCATGGTTTCTGTGCGGTCTTCTGCCCAGCCCTTTATGTACATCATTATGGAGCTGCTTTTTGACTGGCCGAAAGTTTTGTTGTCTGCAGGCTCCTGCAGGGCATAGAGTCCCAGATAATTGCCGTCTATAATCAGCTCGCAGTATTCCAGGCCATGGCCATACTCTCCGCTCAGGTTATTCCACATATCAAGGCACAGCTTTTCTCGGATTTTTGTGTTGTCTGTGTACATTGCATTCAGCACCCAGTCATTGTCTTCCCTCATATTCATAAGAGAAACCTTTTTGCTGTCTCCGGAAGAATTCAGCAGGTTCAGTTTATAGGACTTTTTGGGGTTCTGCAGGGACGTTGCCCCTCTGGTGTGCCAGCGGCAGAAATAGGTTTTGGCATCCAGCACATCTGTGCGGCCGGCTGCGTCCGGCTCAAAAACTGTAATCTGGCCGTAGTCATCAGTGTCTTCCCTGTGGGAATATACTATGGACAGCACCGGCATACCGGACACAGTGATGTTTTTTATATCATAATATGAATCATTGTACACAAACAGTTTCAGCGGAGTATTTGTGGCGATGATTTCTTCCTTGTCAAGGCCGGTATGAAGTATCCGGCATTTATAGCCCGAAGAAACTATAAGCCCGCCCTGCCACCGGCTGTTGTTTACTGACTGTGTTATATAGTATGAATCTGTGTTCCGGCAGTACTGCAGAGTCTGGCCTTTGAAGGTGATGCTGACAGGCAGATGCTCCTTTGTGCGGCCGGAGACAATACCATCCAGCTGTGACTGGCTTATCTTCTCCACATCAAGCAGGCGGCTGTTGTCCCCATGTATTCCCACACCGGCAATAACTGCAAAAAGGGCAACAGAAACAAGCAGAATTATCTTTTTTATACTATTCAATATAATCTTCCTTTGTTTCAAATAATATCATAAATTTTATTATATCATATATTTCATACTTTGTGTGATTTTTATTTGATTTTTTTGCAAAATAATATCCCCGGAGCCCGGGGATATATTGATTACAGATGCATTACACGCTCTTTGATTTCCTGTGTTCTGCCTTCATTCCAGAAGTTTTCACCCAGATAACCACATGTGCGGCGTACAACATTCATTCTGTCTTTGTCACGGTTTCCACAGTTAGGGCAGTACCACTGGAGATTGTCATCACAGAGGATTTCGCCCTCAAAACCACATTCCATACAGAAATCCAGCTTTGTGTTCATTTCGGCATACTGCACATTTTCATACATATATTTGATAAGAGTGAGGATAACCTCAGGGTTGTTTGCCAGGTTTGGCAGTTCCACATAGCTGATGGCACCGCCGGAGGAAATAGGATGGAACTGGGATTCAAATTTCAGTTTTGAGAACGCATCTATTTCTTCCTGCACAAACACGTGGTAGGAGTTTGTAAGATAGTTTCTGTCTGTGATGCCTTCAACCACGCCAAAGCGCTTCTGCAGTGTTTTTGCAAAGTATTCTGTCAGGCTTTCACTTGGTGTGCCGTAAAGGGCAAAGCCCAGGCCTGTCTGGCGTTTCCACAGAACAATCTTGCTCTTGAGATGGTTCATAATATCCAGTGCCAGTGCTTCACCTTCCGGTGTGGTATGGCTTTTGCCGGTAAGGGCCTTTACACACTCATACAGGCCGATATAGCCCAGTGTGATTGTGGCATAGCCGTCCTGCAGCAGTGGGAAAATAGGCTGGTGTTTGCCAAGACGGGCAATTGCACCGTACTGCCAGTGGATAGGAGAAACATCACTTGTCACATCTTTCAGCTTGTCATAGCGCAGCATAAGGGATTCCTTGCACAGTTCCAGTCTGTCTTCAAGGATGTTCCAGAATTTGCGTGTATCGCCCTGTGCTGAAAGACCAACGTCAGCAAGGTTGATTGAAGTAAGCCCCATATTGAAACGGCCGTACCATTTGTATTCGCCCTCTGTATTGTTGATAGGTCCTTTGTATGGTGAAAGCCATGCACGGCAACCCATACAGCCGAAAACATTGCCTTCATAGTTTTTCTTCATATGTTTTGCGCTGATAAAGTCAGGCATCATACGTTTGGAAACGCATACTGCAGCCAGCTGTGTAAGCCAGTAGTACTTGCTGTCCGGATGGATGTTGTTTTCGTCTGTAACGTAAAGCAGTTTAGGGAAAGCAGGTGTAATCCATGCACCAACTTCATTTTTCATACCCTGGATACGCTGTTTCAGCATTTCTTCAATCAGCATTACAGTTTCTTCTTCGTATTCAGGATATTCGCTGATATACATAAACACAGAAAGGAACGGTGCCTGGCCGTTTGATGTCTGCAGTGTGTTTATCTGGTACTGGAATGTCTGGATGCCGCCGCGCACTTCTTCTTCCAGCTTTACCTTTACAGCAGCCATCAGCTGGTCTTCTGTGTATGTAAAGCCCATGGAATCCCATTCTTTGCGGGTGTCACGGATGAATTTTTCCTTTGAAATTCTTACAAACGGTGCAAGATGGCCCAGAGTGATTGTCTGGCCGCCAAACTGACCGGAAGCCACCTGTGCAATAATCTGTGTGGCAATTGTACAGGCTGTGCGGAAGGTATGTGCCTTTTCAACCAGTTTGCCGTTGATTACTGTACCGTGCTCCAGCATATCTGCCAGGTTTACCAGACAGCAGTTGAAGGACGGGTTAAGATAGTGGCCAAGGTCATGGATATAGATAAGGCCGTCGCGGTGTGCCTGTGCCAGATGTGGAGGCAGCATCATACGCAGTGCAATATCCTTTGAAACTTCTTCAGCCACCAGGTCTCTCATTGTGGAGATAAGTGCAGAGTTTTTGTTTGAGTTTGATGTGAGAACTTCCTTTTCTTCCCCGTTTACAACACCCAGCACCTTGTTGTCAATAGTGTTTCTCTGGCGCTGGTATTCACGTACAGCACGGTATGCTTCATAGCATTTGGCTGTCAGCATATCGCCGGAGTCTGTCAGTGCCTTGTATACATAGTCTTCAATTTCTTTGATTGTAACAACAGTTTTTTCACTTTCAAAACCAAGTGAAATTTCTCTTGCCAGTTTTTCATTGACAATACCGCTGCCGTATTTCATGGCTTTCAGTATAGCCCGTTCTATTTTAGAAGCGTCAAATTCAGTATGTCTGCCTGTGCGCTTTATAACTGTAATATTGTTCATTTCTGCCTCCTGTAATATATGTAGTCAGTATTTTAATAATACAACTATATATTGTGCTTTTTCAAGTGAAATTTTCACAATATATAGTTTTCTACTTATTGCACAAAAACCGGTGAAAATATTGGCCAAAAATATATTTTGTCTGTACCATATTGATTTTTTTACACCGATTTTTTACAATATAAGTATATACTGTGTTATAACAAAATGTTTATCAGGAGTATGAAATGAGAAAACAGGTTCTTGTAATATATAATCCCTCTGCCGGCAAAAACGGTGCAAACAGCATTCTGCCAAAGGCTGTGAACCAG
>JAFQAF010000135.1 GCA_017400025.1 Oscillospiraceae bacterium | reverse complement strand
CATAGTCATTTTATCACGTCCTTCTGTATGTATTTTAACAGAAGAAGCTGCCCCAGTCTACCAACTATATGTCAACTGCAGGTTAACAGGAAAAATATGAATAAATATATTGAAATTTTGTTTTTAATATGTTAATATAGAATAGTTAAAGGACAGTGCTATCGGCGTTGTCAGATATACAAAGAGGGCCGCACGAGGGCAGGCTCCGAACCGTGTCAGGTGGGGAACCAAGCAGCACTAAGGGGATTCTCCCTGCGATGCCAAGCTCTCTTTGTATATGTGATAATGCAAACGCGTTTGCGTTATAGCCTGTCCTATTTTCAAAATAAGGAGGTAGTTCAATGCATATTGCCCTGTACAGAAAATACCGCCCGAAAACCTTCAGCCAGGTTATCGGCCAGAAATTTGTGGTAGAAGCGCTGAAAAATCAGATTGCTGCAGGCAAAATAGGTCATGCGTTTCTGTTTACCGGCACACGCGGCACAGGTAAAACCAGCTGTGCAAAAATCTTTGCAAAAGCTGTAAACTGCCTTCATCCCATAAACGGGGAGCCTTGTCTTGAATGCGATGTATGCAAAGGTATCGAAAATGAATCGATATATGATGTTACTGAAATGGACGCGGCTTCAAACAACTCTGTTGAAGATATTCGTGATGTGCTGAACGAAGTAAACTACCTGCCGGTTATGGCAAAATACCGTGTTTATATCATAGACGAAGTGCACATGCTTTCACCGGCTGCCTTCAATGCTCTGCTGAAAACACTGGAGGAGCCGCCTGCACACGTTATCTTTATTCTTGCCACAACAGAAATACACAAAGTGCCTGCAACCATCCTTTCACGCTGCCAGAGATACGATTTCACAAAACTGGCAGTGGAAGATATTGCCGATGCCCTGCTGGATATAGCAAAAGAAGAAAATATCAGCCTTACCCCCGGTGCTGCAAAGCTTATAGCCACTCTTTCAGACGGTGCTATGCGTGATGCAAACAGTATTCTGGACACTTGTGTTTCAGCCGGAAACCATATTGACGAAGAAACAGTTTCAAACCTTGTAGGTGTGTCAAAGGAAGATGATGTTTTTGCTTTTGCACAGTCACTTATAGCAGGCGATATGGGTGCATCGCTGCAGAATCTGCTGGTGCTGAATCAGAGAAGCATAGACCTGAGAAGGCTGTGTGAGGAACTTATAAACCATTTCAGCAACCTGCTTATTGCCAACCTTGTGGGCAGCACACCGCAGCTGCTGGGTATTTCCCGGGAAAAGTTTGAAAAACTGAAAGAACAGGCAAAAACCTGCTCACACAATTTTATTTCATTTGCACTCAACTGTTTCACAGATGCGCTGGACAGCATAACAAAAGGCCGGAATGCAAAAATAGCACTGGATATTGCTGTATATTCAATGTGCAATACACAGCAGGCGCCCCAGGTTGTGCATCTCCGCCCGGCAGAGAACATCGCCCAGGCACAGCTGGTTCCACAGCCGGAAAAACAGCTGGCGGAAGAAGCGGTTTCACAGCCTGTGAAAGAAACTGTACCTCCTCAGAATGAAGCAAAACAGCCGGCGGTAACTGCTGAAATACCACAGCAGACAAATACTGTACCTCGGCCGAAACCTGTGCAGAATCAGGCAGCAACTGTGCAGAAACCTGTACAGAAAACAGGGGACAAACCTGCAGAATTCGCCTGGTGGCAGCAGGTGATTGACCTGCTGGCGGATATGGACATACCACTGCACTCACTGCTGAAAAATTCTGTTGCATATCTGTATGACAACATTATTTATATCAAGGGCAGTGACGGCTTCAACGAATATATCCGCACCAACAAAGAGGTGAACGGCATAATCAAAAAGGCTATTTTTGACGCCTGCGGCCGCCCGTACAATATAGGCGGCTACAGAAACATAGCACATATGTTTGCACAGCAGCATCACGACAGTTTACAAGATATCCTGGCACTACAGAATAAGGGTGTTCAGGTGAATATAAAAGATTAATTTTTAAGGAGAACCATATATGAAAGCAAGACTGCCAAAAGGCATGGGCGGCGGCCCACAGAACATGAACCGGATTATCAAACAGGCACAGAAAATGCAGGACGATATGAAGGAACTGCAGGACAGACTGGACATCACAGAATATACAGGTGAAGCTGGCTCCGGTCTGGTAAAAGCAACTGTAACAGGCAAACACGACGTTGTAGCTATCAAAATTGACCCTAATGCAATCGATCCTGATGATATCGAAATGCTGGAAGACCTTGTTGCTGCTGCAGTAAACGATGCTATTACAAAAGCAAGAATGGAAAGCGAAGCAGAAATGGGTAAAATCACAAACGGTCTCAACGTACCGGGCGTATTTTAATTATGGCACAGTATAATGCAGAATCCCTGGAAAGACTGATAGCCAATTTTTCACGTCTTCCGGGCGTGGGGCGAAAGGGTGCCACAAGAATGGCATACCGGGTTCTTTCCATGGATGAAAAAGATGCACAGGATTTTGCAGCGTCAATTATCGATGTGAAAACAAAGATAAAGCGTTGCCCTGTATGCCGGAACTATACAGATAAAGACCTTTGTCCGGTGTGTTCATCCGGCAAAAGGGATGCCAGTGTAATATGCATAGTGGAAAGCCCGAGAGATGTGGCCACATTTGAAAAAACAAGGGAGTACAAAGGTATGTATCACGTACTCCACGGACTTATTTCACCTATGGACGGCATATCTGCTGAACAGCTTACTGTAAAGGAACTGCTGGCACGCCTGCAGGACGATACAGTAAAAGAAGTGATTATGGCCACAAGCCCTACTATTGAAGGGGAAACCACTGCAATGTATATTTCCCGCCTGGTAAAACCATTGGGGATAAAGGTTACACGCCTTGCCTATGGCCTGCCTGTGGGAGCTTCTCTTGAGTACGCTGATGAAGTTACACTTTACCGTGCGCTTGAAGGAAGAAGAGAAATATAGGAATACAGTAAAAGCCTGTGCTTTATGCACAGGCTTTTGTTTTTATATAACTGTGGTATGGCAGTTTGATTAGGCTTACGGAAAACAAAATTCCTCGGATGTGTTTCATAGTATAACATTTTGTGAAAAAATTATCTATTTTGCATATTGAAAAAAGGTCTGATATGTTTTAATATATTAATATCGAAAACAATTGTATTCCCATAGCGGAAAAAGAGGTAATTTATGGCGAAAAAATTCTTATTGGTAGACAGTGATGTTTTACCTGACGTATTTCTCAAGGTTGTCAGAGCAAAAGAACTGCTGGCGGCAGGCAGTGTAAAAAATTTATCTGCAGCTGCAAAGGAAGTGGATATTTCCCGCAGTGCCCTCTATAAATATAAAGACAAGGTATTTGATGTAAGTGAAACAAAGACAGTGGTGGCTGTTCACGTTGTTCTTATGGATGAACTTGGTGCACTGCAGAATCTTCTCAAACTCATTGCCAAATACAATATAAGTATTGTCACAATAACCCAGGCAGCCCCGGTAGACGGCACAGCAGCTGTATCACTTACAATGAAAGTAAAGGATATGATAGGTGACTTGGAAAGCCTTATAGAAGAAATGAAACGGCAGTCTTTCGTAGTGACAGCAAAACGCATTATGCGGGATATGTGATATGGCATATACGGTAAAATATATAGGAAACTGCGCAAAAAACCACATAGATATACGCCCTCTGTATGAGCCCGATCTGCTGGACGGACAGAGGGTTGTATTGGTGTGTGAAAAAGAATACAGCGCACAGTATTGTTCCGAGGAAATCAAGCTTATAGACAGCCCTATTGATGTTACAGCGACAGACAGCCCTCTTATGCTGCTGAGGGCTGAAAAGGATGCGGCAAAACTGGCTGTTGAATGTGCTTTCAGCATATACTGCAGTACATGCCAGGTGTATATAAAAAACGACGGTCTGTATACTGCAGACCCCGAAAATGCCGAATATGCACAGCGCCTGGATAAAATTGACTATGACGAAGTTTCGGAAATCTGCTCCGGCGGATATAACGAAGTAAACAGTGCCATGGTGGAAACAGCCAAAAAATACGGCGTGGCACTTCATATGCTTTCATATGAAAAACCTGACGGCAGGGGTACAGTTATAAAAGAAGTTATGAGCCTGGGCACCTCTATGGTAAAGGGCATTATAAAAGAGCCGGATATATGTATAGTTTCCCTTGTGGATATACCGGATAAAAAAGGTATATCTTACCGCATTTTTCAGGCAGTAAGTGATGCGGGCGTTGTAGTTGATATGATTTCTCTGCCTGCTTCTGATTATGGCAGACAGGATATCAGTTTTACTATACACAGGGCAGACAGACAGCTGACTGAAAAAATCCTCAGGGAAAAACAGTGTGAGCTTGGCTTTACGGAAATTGTGGTTATGGATAATGTTGCCAAGGTGTCAGTGGTGGGCTCCGGTGTACAGTCCGGTATTGGCGTGGCGGCGCAGGTTTTCAGAATTCTTTATGAAAACGATATCAGCCTGCGTTTTATCAGCACCAGTGAAATTAAAATATCCGTTATAGTTGATAAAACAGTTGCCGACCTTGCGGTACAGAAAATTCACCAGTATTTCATTAAATAGGCTCTTGTGAGCCTTTTTATTTTTGAAATAATATGGTATAATATATTTTTAGATATTACGATTAATAAACAGGAGATATTATGAACAGAGAATTGATTGCTCCAAACGTGCATCTTACACAGCTCCCGAATGATAAATTCAAAAGAAACAGGCTCAGCATCAGCCTGATAGTTCCCAATGAAAGAAACAAAGCCACAATGTATGCCCTTCTTCCCGGCCTGCTGGAAAGAGCATATGAAGATTATCCGAATATGCAGCTGTTTTCCCGCAAACTGAACAGAATGTATTCTTCACAGCTTATGGTTTCATCTTCAGTAATAGGAGCAAACCGCTGCCTCCGCTTTACTGCACAGGGTATAAAGAACGAATACTGCCTTGAAAATGAAGACCTGCTGCTGGAAATGTGCAGTGTGCTCCTGGGCGTTATGTTCCGCCCTTGTCTTGAAAACGGCGCGTTTATCGAAGAATGGCTCCAGGTGGAAAAATACAAGCTCAGGGAAGAAATAGAAGGCGAAATCAATGACAAACGCGGTTACTGCGTAAAAAATGCCCGCAGAAAATTCTTTGGTGACGGTATAAACGGCGTTGAAAGACTGGGCTATATAGATGAGATTGATGCAATAACTGCATCAGAACTTTATGAATGCTATACACAGCTGCTGAAAAACAGTGTGGTGGAAATTTTTATCACTGCAAACAATGCAGGCGCAACAGTTGAAAAGCTTAAGGAAGCATTTTCCTTTGAACGTGAAAGCGGCACAGAAGTGCTGCCGGTAACAGCTATGCCTTGCACAGAGATACGTTCCTTTACGGAAAAAATGGATACAACACAGGGCAAAATCTGCCTTATGTACACCACATCCCGTCTGCTTACAGAGGACGAAAGATACCATATGCTGGTGGCTTCTGCACTTTACGGCGGCACACCGTCATCACGTCTTTTCAAAAATGTGCGTGAAAAACAGAGCCTGTGCTACTACTGTGCTGCAGGTTTCAACGGTTTCACATCCTCAATGAGTGTGGATTCCGGTGTGGAACACCAGAACACACAGCGTACAATCGATGCTGTCCAGGAAGAGCTGTCTGCACTGATAAACGGCGAAATTGACCCGCAGGAAATTCTGGAAACAAAACTGGTTATAAAAAACAGCCTCAAGACAAACTATGACGGCCTTCACGGCCTGGAGGCATGGTACCTCAACGAAGCTGTCCGCGGCACATCCATGACACCGGAAGACGTTATGGAAAGAGTGGAAAAAGTTACAGCAGAAGATATTAAAAATGTGCTTAAACTGCTGAATCTCAATGTGATTTATACTATATCTAAATAAGGAAAATACTATGACAGAAATCAGAAACAATATTTTAAAGGAAAGCTATCAGCTGGTAAATACAGATTCCGGTCTGCAGATAGCTGTTTACAATATGCCTGGTTACAATGCTGTTCATGCTGTCTTTGCCACAAACTTCGGCTCTGTAGACAGAAGTTTTATTATGAACGGCGAAAGATATGATATACCTGCCGGCGTTGCACACTTTCTGGAACACAAAATGTTTGAAAACGAAGACGGTGACGCTTTTCTGAAATATGCAAAAACAGGTGCAAACGCCAATGCATTCACAAGCTTTGACAAAACCTGCTATATTTTTACAGCTACAGACAATGTTGACGAATCTCTGGATATCCTGCTGAACTTTGTTACAACACCATATTTTACCCCACAGACGGTTGCAAAAGAGCAGGGTATAATCGGCCAGGAAATCAAAATGTATGACGACAGTGCAAACTGGCGCCTGCTTTTCGGTGTGCTGGAGGGACTGTTTGTAAACCATACAGTCCGTGACGATATTGCCGGCACAGTTGAAAGCATATCCCATATCACAGACAAAATGCTGTATGACTGTGCAAAGGCTTTTTATTCACCGTCCCAGATGCTGCTTACAGTTGCAGGCAACATCACAATGGACACAGTGCTGGCAGCCTGTGACAGGGCCGGCTTCAGATACGAAAAACTGGAAGTTGAACGCATCAGAAACGAAGAACCTGACGAAAT
>JAFQAF010000001.1 GCA_017400025.1 Oscillospiraceae bacterium | reverse complement strand
TTTTACTCTTTCCTTAAAATCAAAGGCAGATGCAAGGGTGTAGTAAACCAGCTGTTTATCGAGAAAAACTTTAAGATTTTTGTTTTTAAAGCCTTTGCTGCCTGCACGGCCGCAGATTGTGATAAGGACTTTTTTCATAATTATGCCTCTTTTCCCAGAGTGAGAGCCAGCACTTTGTTGGCTTTTTCCGGTGTGTTGATGTTTTCAGCCTTGCCTGCCATAATGTCCAGCACGTTTCTCATTTCGCGTACAAAGCGCATATTTGCTTCTTCGTTGCAGTTGATAACTGTGCCGTCCGGCATTTTTACACTGCCTTTGCCGAATTCTGCTTCGATAGTGCCGTCTGCCACAAAGACTTCGCAGGTGCGGCGGTATTCACGGCCGAAGTAGTCCAGATGAACTTCGCACAGTTTGTCAGCATAGCGTGCGATGTAAACGGAAAGGTCGTCAGA
Source organism: Oscillospiraceae bacterium (assembly GCA_017400025.1). The sequence continues at coordinate 1,156 of JAFQAF010000001.1, read as the reverse complement.
GTCGACCTCCAGGTTGGAGTATGTGCCTTTGAAATTGTAGCTTTCCAGAGGGAAGCCGAAAAGGTCTGTCATATAGTCCAGCTCGTGGATAAGGTCGATTGTAACGCCGCCGCCCAGAGCCTTGATGGCGGAGTAGTTTTTGCGGTAGTCCTGGTCCGGACGCCAGCCCGGCAGGTAGCTGGAGCAGATAATTCTTACAGAGAACGGTTTTTCGTCTTTGAGAATTTCTTTCAGCTTCATATAAGCGCCGCAGTAGCGCATAGGGCAGGCAACGTATGCATTTTCATCTGTAAGGCCCAGCTGTGAAAGGTCGTAGATTGAGTCTTCAAAAATAGGTTTTTCGATAAAGAAGAATTTTGCCTTGCCTTTCAGGTCTTTCAGTGCTGTGTAGTGGAGGGTGGTAGGGTTTGTGATAAAGGCCAGGTCATAGACTGTATCGTCCAGTGCCATAATCTGGCTGTTGATAAGGGCGGCCACATCTTCCGGCAGAGGGCGGCTGGAGGAACGCAGTGCTGTAACATCCAGTTCAAGGCCTCTTTCAGCTGCAACAGTGTGCAGGTTGCGCAGATGGCGTGTGCCGATGGAGCCGATACCTACAAATAAAACTTTCATTATTCAATACCCTCGATTCTGTCCATAATGCTGATTGTGTACAGGTCTTTTTCGTAGGAATATTTTGGTTCTTCCTTGCCCTGTACCACATTCAGGAAGTTCTGCATTTCGTCAACGTATGCATTTTCAACAATGTTGTCTGAATAGCGGCTGTCGTGTTCAAAGGTTTCGTATGTGTTGATAAATTCTTTTTCCTTTGTTTCTGTGTTGAATTTGTAAAGTGCTTTAGGGTTGCCTTCCCAGAACAGGTGCAGGCCTTCGCCCATAACTTCCAGATTTCTTACAGCCTTTGGTGCTACAACGTCCACCATAACCACACCGCGTGTGCCGTCTTCGTGGGTGAGTGTGATAAAGAAGCGGTCCGGGAATTCGATGTCCAGTTTTGTCAGTCTGTCAGAAACAGAGTACAGGTCCTTTACCGGGCCGAATGTTTCCAGAATCCAAGGCATTTCGATGCCGAACAGTTCGCGGCAGCCGTTTGTGCGTGGGTTGGAAACAAAGAAGTTTTTGTAGCTTTCCCATGGGTGCCAGTCCGGCAGGTACT
>JAFQAF010000134.1 GCA_017400025.1 Oscillospiraceae bacterium | reverse complement strand
TGTAACTGCATCATGCAGCACACAGTTGCATACGCTACAGATATGGGCTATGAATACACAGTTGCAGCAGGCATTGCTTCTGTGCTCACAGCCGGTCTGGCTATCTGGAAGCTGGTTATGGGTCAGCTGTATGACTCTATCGGCAGCCGCAAGGCAGCCACACTGTCACTGTCTGTATACACACTGGTTCTTGTTCTCTATGTTCTGGCCAGCAAGGACATGCCGTTTATCTACTACATCGGCACAGGTCTTTTTGGCGTGGGCGGCTCTTTTGCTACAATCGCATACTCTGTGGTTGTACAGGACGTTTTCGGCAAAAAAGACTTTGCAGCTATTTACGGCAGCGTAAACGCATTTGCTTCCGTGGGCGGTGCCATTGGCAGCCCTATTGTTGCAGCAGTATTTGATACAATGGGTACATACAAACCTGCATGGGCAGCACTGGCTGTGATTATGTTCCTCAACGTAATCCTGCTGAATATGATGTTCAGGGCAAAAGATAAATTTGAATCAGCAAAATAATAACGATGAAAGCACTTGCATCGAAAAAATGCAGGTGCTTTTTACATTGACTTTACCGTAGTATTAAAATTATATAAAACTTTCTTAATCTGCTTTTTATTTTCACAATTTTGTGGTACACTTTACCCATCAAATAATTATGGAGAGATATATGGTTACCCGGAAAAAGAAAAAACGGTGGAGTTCATCCCAGATTATCATGGCAGGCTTCGGGGCGCTGATACTTACAGGCGCTTTTCTGCTTATGCTGCCGGTTTCATCGGCATCGGGCCAGTGGACCCCTTTTATAGACGCTTTGTTTACATCCACCAGTGCATCATGTGTTACAGGCCTTATAGTGCAGGATACAGCCACTTACTGGTCTGCCTTCGGACAGACGGTCATTATATGCCTTATACAGATTGGCGGTATGGGTGTGGTGACAATGGCTATAGCCATTGCCATGGCCTCAGGCAGAAAAATCAGCCTTTCCCAGCGCCGGCTTATGCAGGATTCCATTTCTGCCCGGCAGGTAGGGGGCATTGTGAAAATGACTGGCTTTATCATCAGGACAAGTATTATGATAGAGCTTGCAGGTGCAGCTCTTCTCAGCCTGAAATTCATACCGGAATTCGGTTTTTTCAAAGGAATACTCTATTCTGTTTTTCATTCAATATCTGCTTTCTGCAATGCAGGTTTTGACCTTATGGGTGTAAAAACCAAATATTCCTCACTTATGGATTATTCAGGGGATGCTGTTGTCTCTGTTACAATTGTTCTTCTGATTATAATAGGTGGTATAGGTTTTGCAGTGTGGGAGGATATAAAGCTGCACAGGGCAGATTTCCGCAGATACCGCCTGCAGTCAAAGGTGGCACTTACTGCTACAGCCGTTCTGATAGTTGCACCGTTCATATACTTCTTTTTTGTGGAGTTTTCCCGCCAGCCGTGGCAGGGTATGGAACTCAAGGAAAGAATACTTGCATCTCTGTTCCGGGCCGTGACACCGCGAACAGCCGGATTCAACACAGTGGACATGACGCTGTTTTCAGAATCCACCATGCTGATTACTATAGTCCTCATGCTTATAGGCGGCTGCCCTGGCTCAACTGCCGGCGGTATGAAAACCACTACAATAGCCGTGCTGCTTATAACCATGCTTTCTGTTTTCAGAAGAGAAAGCAGCCCGGACTGTTTCGGAAGACGTATAAGCGATGATACTATAAAAAATGCAGCAACCATACTGATGATGTATGTTACACTGTTTATTGCAGGTGCGGTTACAATCAGTATTGTTGAAGACCTGCCGCTGATTGCCTGTATGTTTGAAACTGCTTCTGCAGTGGCTACTGTGGGACTTACCCTTGGTATAACCCCGGCGCTGGGCGCTGTTTCAAAGCTGATACTTACAGGTCTTATGTTTCTTGGCCGTGTGGGCGGTCTGACTATAATTTTCGCCACTGTGAAAGGCGTGCAGAACGGCTCTGCCCGTTATCCGCTGGAAAGAATAACAGTGGGCTGATAAGGAGATATTTATGAAATCAATTTTACTTGTAGGACTTGGCCGTTTCGGCCGCCATATTGCAGCTAAGCTGGATGAACTGGGCCATGAGGTAATGGCGGTGGACAACAGTGAAGAAAGAGTGAATGCAGTTCTGCCTTATGTGACAAATGCACAGATAGGCGATGCAACAAAGGAAGAATTCCTTGCTTCACTCGGAGTTTCAAACTATGATGTGTGTATAGTTGCCATTGGTGATAATTTCCAGTCTTCTCTTGAAACCACATCACTGCTGAAAGAAATGGGCGCACAGCTGGTTGTTTCCCGTGCTACCCGCGATGTTCACGAAAAATTCCTGCTGAGAAACGGGGCAGACCATGTGGTTTATCCTGAAAAACAGCTGGGTGTGTGGACTGCCATCACATACAGCTCTGAAAAAATCTTTGACTATATTGACCTTGGTGAAGACCACTCCATTATGGAAGTGGCCGTGCCGGAAAAATGGCGGGGCAAAACAGTGCTGGATATGGATGTGAGAAGAAACTACAATATAAATATCCTTGCTGTAAGAAAAGACGGCAGACTGAATGTGACCATAATGCCGGACACTGTTTTTGACCCTGACCGGACACTGCTTGTTCTTGGCAAAAGTGAAAATATCACCCGCTGTTTTGAAATTTAATCACAGATAACTGTATCCGCCTGTTTTCAGGCGGATATTTTTCTGTTACAATATAGCTGAACGATTTTTGAGAGGTGATGATATGTTGGAATTTATAGCAATTATATCATGGAATACATGGTTTATATGGGCCTTCATATTTGTTTTTACATTGGCACATGGCATTA
>JAFQAF010000133.1 GCA_017400025.1 Oscillospiraceae bacterium | reverse complement strand
TGCAGGGCACAGACAAAGACCTGGCGGCTCATTTTACAGTTATAAACAATTCCGGCATAACCTTTTACGGAAAGGACAAAAAGGATGTGTTTTCCCCGGTACCGGAAGAATATTATCTGGACAGTATCAGGCATGATATTGAAAATGCAGTGGATGAAATCACAGATTCCCCCGTATATCTGATACTTAACCTGTGCCGCACACTGGCATATATCACAGAGGGCAGTGTACTGTCAAAGGCTGATGGCGGCCTTTGGGGGATAAGCAACCTGCCGCAATACAGAACTATTATCGGAAAAGCATACAGGCAATATGTGCATAATGAAAATGTGAATTTTGATAATAATCAGCTGATTGAATTTGCACAGTATATGACTGAAAAAATATTTTAAACACAAAAAAGCTGCTACCTTAAGGTAACAGCTTTTATTTTTATACATTAAAGAACAATATTTGCTTTTACTGTACCGGCTTTTGCGCCTGTAACTGTGAGTGTAAATTCGCTGCCTTCGGCTGCTTTTACAATCCACTGCTGTGCAACTGTGAAAGGTGCATGCTTGAATGTGGCAATGCCGTCCCAGTGGTAGCTGGAGTTAACACCGGAGAAACCTTCCAGATGGCCCAGTGTATCTTCAGCTTTACCGCTGATGATTTCACCGTCAACTGCAGCTGTAACTGTCAGTGGCTGGTCTACTTTCAGACGTTTTGCTTCGTTGCATACAAATGTAGGCAGGTAGCCTGCATTGGAAACTTTAGCAGATACTTTATATACGCCGTCTGTCACTTTTTCTGCTTTCAGGCAGTCTACTGTGAGTTTTGGCAGTGTCTGTGCCATACGCAGGCAGAAGTTTGTGTTCTTTTCCACTTCCTGTTCAAGATAGCCCGGAGGGCAGTTCTGCCATGTGTATTTGAAGTCAATACCGCCTATTTCAATTTTGCCCAGCTGTGGGTGGTCAAATTCTGTCCATTCCTTGATAGGTTTGCCGGATGCCAGCATCGGAACATTTTCATCAATCCATTTATATACCAGATGCATCTGGTTTTCAGATTCAGCATCTGTCATAGGTGTGGAACGTGGATAAACGTTTGGCACACCTGCTCTGATAGCTACGTCCCACAGTTCAGCTGTGTATGTAGGGATACCCTGTGTGGAGTACATCCAGTCATCAAAAGCACCGGAAGAATAGTTTACAGTGTCTGTAAGGAATGCATCGAATATGTTGAAGCATTCGTATGTTGTTTCTTCTGTTGCCATTGCACCTATTTCACGGAACATTCTCATATCGCGTGGGTCGGCGTTCTTTTCAGGCATTGTTCCAGGAGGGTAGATGTAGCAGCCGCCGCTGGTGTGGTATGTAACACCACAGCAGATATTCGGATGGCTTATAACAAAATCAGCCACTGCCTTGTTTTCAGGGTTTGAAAGAGGATATTTGCCTGCGCCCGGCTGGCGGTTTTCAGGGAACCAGCCCAGTGGGTAGTTTCTGTTGAAGTCCAGCCCCCACTTTGGTTCAGCCGGCTGGATGTTTATACCGTCAAAGCCTTCGATGTAGCCTTCAGGATATACGTTGTAGTATTTGCCGCCAAAATCAGATGGCTGGCGCTTTGTCATAACGCGCGGATCTTTTGCAGATTCTTTCCATACGCCTGTAGGGCTTTCAATACGCATCATACGGATAACGCCGTCGCCGTCCATATCCTTTGCGTGCAGGCCCGGTTCAGGCTGTTCAAATGGGTATGGTCTGTTTACACTGCGCAGTTTTTC